>JBKPNP010001043.1:0-7721 GCA_046732775.1 Acidobacteriota bacterium | reverse complement strand
TTGACTTTCTCATCAAGTTCGAGGAACTCCAGCGTACTCGGCTTGTTCGCAAGGTGCTCCTTTAGTTCGGCGATCGTTTGGCCAAACTTCTGTTCTACTCGCCCGGCCACGACACTTGTCAGCTCGGCTTCGTCAGCCTTCGTTCCCGAGGGCGTCAGCGCGTTCAATCTCGACTCGAGCGCGGCAATCGTCAACCTCAATTCATTCGCCGACTTCGCATCGAGCGCGGGGGAATACGGCCCGGTTATCACCACGAAGGCGCGATCTGCATCGACATTCTGCGTGGACTGAAGCAACGAGTCGGCGATCGATTGAGCATCATGTTCGTCGAATGACATGGAGGCATGCTTGTCAAAAAGGTCGGACACCGCGCCTGTCATGATGAAGACTACGTCGGCTTCCGTCAGCGTCGCAGTCTCAATTTCACCGCCTACGGGAGCCTCGATGTGATTGGCCCCGAGTCTCGGCTCTTGTGGTTTCGGCCCATCGCCAAGGCGCAATTCATGCGCTTCATTGCGAACCGTCACTGCCGTATCGCCGCGCACGAGACACGAAAGTTCATTACTCTCCAACCAGATAAGCGCCACGCTACAACGCAACTCGGAATCGCCCGATTGCTCCGCGAGATTGTGAACGAAGTTATTTATCTCCTTCGCCATAAAACCCAGAAACAACTCGGGTGAAAAACTTGAGACAGAAGTAAATGAGGCGGCGACGGTCTGCAGTTTGGCTGACAATGATGCGTCGAGGTTCGCGTAGTCGTGAGAACTGAAATCGAGGACGGCGAAGAAATGTCCCCGGGGCATCTCTATGTTCAAACAAAAGCTCGCGCACTGGCGAGCTGATTTATTCTTAACTGAATGCGAAGCAAAGTTCATCTGGGCGGTGTCTCCTCAATCGCCGCAACTTAACACGAACTACGCGATTGCGAAATAAACTTTTTTGCAGGCGATCGCGATAATGGTTCAGCCATGGCCCTCCCGCTTTCAAACTTTCGCGGCTCTGGTTACAATCAAACATCCCCTGGAAATCCAGCCGTCAGCCAGCCAACGGAGGCATTATGAATTTCATTTGTCGCACCCGGCACTTGTGGTTCACCGCATTTGTTTTGATCGGATTAGTAGTCGGTATTTTATCGTCATGCGCGACGAACCCAGGTTCGCCGGCTGTGTCTGATGCGAAAGGAACGCCGGCGGAGGCGGAGAAGTTTGTCGCCGATGCTGAGCAAAAACTATTAGAACTCAACGTTAAATACAGCCGGGCCGACTGGCTCAAGAGCACCTTCATCACAGACGACACGGAAGCCCTCTCTGCAGACGCAAACAAAGAAGTGATCGCCGCGACGACTGAATTAGTTGAACAGTCACGGCGCTTTGACGGTCTGCAGTTACCACCCGACGTTGCCCGCAAGCTGAAGTTGTTGAAGTTGTCGTTGACGCTGCCGGCGCCTAAGGACCCGAAAGAGCGCGAAGAGTTAACTAAGCTAACCGCCTCACTCGAAGGCGATTATGGCAAAGGCAAATATTGTCCTGACGGCGACAAAGGCAAGTGCCTCAGTCTCGGCGACCTCGAGGAGATCATGGGCAACAGCCGCGATCCGGAGGAGCTGAAACGCGCCTGGCTCGGTTGGCACTCAATCTCGCCGCCCTATCGCAATAACTACGCGCGCTTCGTTGAGCTCAGCAATAAAGGCGCTAAGGAGATGGGCTTCGCCGACACCGGCGCCATGTGGCGTGCGAAATACGACATGGAGCCCGACGCTTTTGCCGCGGAGATGGAACGGCTGTGGCAGCAGGTGAAGCCGCTTTACGAATCGCTTTACACCTACACACGCCGCAAGCTTTCAGAAAAATACGGCAAGGACGTGGTCCCGCCGGATGGCCTGATTCCGGCGCACGTGCTCGGCAACATGTGGGCGCAGCAATGGGGAAATATTTATCCGATACTCAAGCCGGAGGGCGGCGGTGACCGGGGTTACGACCTGACGCAAATCCTGAAGGCGCGCAACACTGATCCGAAGCAATTAGTTCATTATGGCGAATCCTTTTTCACTTCGCTTGGGTTCGATCCTCTGCCGCCGACTTTCTGGGATCGTTCGCTGTTTACCAAGCCCGCGGATCGCGACGTGGTCTGTCATGCAAGCGCGTGGGACCTCGATTTCGAAAAGGATGTACGACTGAAGATGTGCATTCAGATCAATGAAGAAGACTTCACGACGGTGCACCACGAGCTCGGTCACAACTATTACCAGATGGCCTATGCTGGCCAGCCGTTCCTTTATCGCGACAGCGCGAACGACGGTTTTCATGAAGCGATTGGCGACACGATGGCTTTGTCAGTTACACCCGCTTACCTGAAACAGCTTGGCTTGATCGACAAAACGCCGGACCCGTCGGCCGACATTGGCTTCCTGCTTCAGCGCGCGCTGGATAAGGTCGCTTTCCTGCCCTTTGGTTATCTGGTTGACCAGTGGCGCTGGAAAGTTTTCTCGGGCGAGGTTCCCGCCAGCGGTTACAACAAAGCGTGGTGGGACTTGCGCGAGAAGTATCAGGGCCTGGCGCCGCCGGCTCCGCGCAGCGAACAGGATTTTGACGCCGGAGCGAAATATCACGTGCCGGCAAATACGCCTTACGCGCGTTACTTCCTGGCGGCGATTCTGCAGTTTCAGTTTCACCGGGCGCTGTGCCGCGAAGCCGGGTTCAGCGGACCGCTTTATCAATGCTCGATCTACGGCAACAAAAAAGCAGGCGAGAAACTGAAACAGATGCTGGCAATGGGATTGAGCAAACCGTGGCCGGAAGCGTTAAAGACGATGACCGGCGAGGACAAGATGGACGCGACTGCCATCATCGATTACTTCGCGCCGCTCAAGACCTGGCTTGACGAGCAAAATAAAAAGCCATAGTTGATTAGCGGATGCCGCACGGATATATGTCCGACAAGCTTCAGCTTCGTCGCGTTGATCGCCGACGACAAACGGAAGTTTGTCGGACAATCTGTGCGGCATTATCCTTTAATGGCTTTTGTTTGTGCGCTTGATTACTTCGGCGGCGAGAAAACTCGTGACCACCTCGGGCGGCCAGTGGCGATGTGCAGAACTCTCGCGAACGGTAGCCCGATTCACCCGGGTCAAATCGATTGAGGAAAGTGAACGCCAGCGCGCGGTAATGTCGTTGCTCTTCACCGGCGGCGGCTCCTGAATAAGAGAGGGAGCGATCGAGGTCAGCCATCCGTCAAACGAATCGTTTAGATCCCCAGGGCGATCCTCGGCGCCATTCGTACCACTGTTTCCTGAATTGGGGGCTACGAGCGAAAGGGCGGTGAATTTTTGTGCAAAGCGTTTCATGAATTTATCGAGGAACACCTAAAACAACTGCTAATGCGCGCCGTATTCCAAATTAGCTGGCCGGGTCGTTTGCTTTGACGCTCGGTTCCGGTTCTGGCGCGCTGCCTGAAGCAGTCGTTTTCGCATGCTTGTTTGCCAGCCTTGTGAATTCCTCTTGCAGACTCGTCAACTCCTCGTCCGAAAGATTTTGTAGATTCACAAGTTGCGTACGCGCACCGCCGACACCCTTAATCAGTTCGTCCAATTTCAAGTGAATCGCAAGGGCATCACGATTCTGGGTGTTTTGGATTAGAAAGACGGCGAGGTAAGTGAAAACTGTGGTCGCAGTGTTAACCAATAATTGCCAGGTGTCGGAATAGTGGTAATACGGTCCGGCCGCAAGCCAGATCAGGATGAGCAGCACGTTGCCGATGAACATCCACGACGACCCGAGCGCGTTCGCGGCGCCCACGGAAAAAGTGCGAAATAGTCGGTTCATGAAATTCCTCTCCTTCAAAGCAAAAGCCGCGGCCCGGCGATCCGAATCGCCGGCAGACGCAGCCTGAACTGTCAGACGTGAACAGCTACACTGTCCGCCGCCGCCGCCGCCGGCGCCGCCGCAACGTGGAACGAATCGAACTGCGGCGACCGGTCGACGGCTCTGATATCAAATTGTCGATCCGTTACTTGGACGGCGCGCTGATATTCACATCAACTTTCTTGTTGCCGCCGAACAATCTGCCGCCAAAAACAAATAGCGCTGCTACAACAATGATCACGAAGATCACCAGCACAGCCACCACTCCAGCACTACCGCTGCCGCCATCGTCTCCCATATTGTCCTCCTGTGAACGTTATTTAACCCGCAGTCGTTTCCCCACCCAGCAGTGTTAATACTTCGCCGGTCACGTAGCTCGAATCAATTTCTGAAGCGAAGTAAACAAAGGCTGGGGCAATCTCCTCCGGCTGAGCCGGCCGCTTCATCGGCGTGTCGGCGCCAAATTTCGCAACGTCCTTCGCCGGCTTATCCGAAGGGTTCAGTGGCGTCCATACTGGCCCTGGCGCCACGCAGTTCACGCGCACGCCCTTCTCCACCAAATTCTGCGCCAGCGATTTCGTAAAAGCGTGAATCGCTCCCTTCGTGGAAGCGTAGTCAAGTAGTTCCTTGCTGCCGTCGAGCCCGGTGATGGAACCCGTGTTGATAATCGCGCTTCCCTTTTTCAAATGAGGCAACGCCGCTTTGGCCATGCGAAAGTAGGCGTAGATGTTCGTTCGAAAAGTTCGATCCCACTGCTCCTCGGTTAACTCGTCAAGCGACTTCTGATGTTGCTGGTACGCAGCGTTGTTGACGAGGATGTCGAGCTTGCCCAGCTTGGAAACCGTCTGCTTCACAACGCTGCGGCAAAAATCGGCGTCCTGAAGATCGCCGACGATTGGCAGAGCTTTCGTGCCTTCCTCGCCGATCGCTGCCGCGGTCTCACGGGCATCACTTTCCTCCGCAGGCAAGTAGGTAAACGCCACATCCGCACCCTCGCGAGCGAATAAAACTGCCACCGCGCGCCCAATGCCCGAATCCGCTCCCGTGATGAGTGCCACCTTGCCTTCGAGTTTCGCAGAGCCTTTGTAGTTTGGTGCTTCGTAACGCGGACGCGGATCGAGTTTGGATTCGATGCCCGGCTTGCGCTGATGCTGCACCGGCATCGGCGACTTCGGTTGTGCTAGTTGGCCGCCAACTTCAGAACTTCGCACGGCCTTCTTACCCGTTCCATTCGTTGAATGCGCAGCAGCCCGTTTGCTCGCGCCGGCGCGCGGCGAGGCGCTCTTTTTCCGAGATGATGTTTTTGCCTTTGGTGACATGATCAGGCCGGCACTACTTCTTCGACGATTTCTTACTTCCCTTTTTGGCGCCCTTCTTGGTGCCGCCTTTCTTCGTGCTCTTCTTGGCAGCTTTCTTTTTGCCGGCTTTCTTGCCGCCTTTTTTGCCACCCTTCTTTGAGGCACTGCGGTTTTCTTTCTTGCCGCGTCCCGAACCGCTCTTCTTGCCGCCGCCCGATTCCTTGTTCACCGTCGCCCACGCGCGTGCTGCGGCTTCGTCGCTGGAGACGCCACGCTCTTCGTAACTCTCTTCAATATGTTCGGCTTTCCGTTTTTGCTTGTCGGTATAAGCCCCCTTGTCTCCCCTCGGCATCGCTTTCCTCCTTTGCATAGTTGATCAGGGTTTCTACACAACTCTGCAAATACTGCGCCCTACTTCCGCAGTCTGCGGCCAGAGCCAAACTCATTCTGGACCATCTTTCGCACACCGAGTTTTCACGTGCAAAAGGTGGCATCGCGATTGCCAAGCAAAGCCCTAACGATCCATAGAGACGGAAAAGGTGGTCTGTTAATAAACAAGTCTGACTTTTAGCTGTACAGGAAGCCTACACAGCGTGAGTCGGGAACTACATCAAGGAGAGACAACCATGGCGAGCAAGAAAGGAAGCGGCAAGCGCGAATTAATCGATACCGGGAATGATAAACGCTACGTGCGCCGTGATGGGCAAGGACAATTCAAAGAGTCGGATGATCAAGGCAAGTCGTTAGCGCAGGACGTGAAACGAAAAGCGAAGACGAAAGTAAAATCCGGCCAGGGCGATCGCGGTGATCGTTAGCAAACTGTTTTCAGAGAGTCTCAGTTAGCCGCGATCGCTGAATCTACTCATCCCGAAATCAATTCTCCGATTTAGGCGGACAGTCTAATCACGAGTCCGATTTTCCAGCTCTTCACCAATCCACACATGACACACTACGAGCGGCTACAGAGTGGGGGTATACAACGTCTCGGCACCCCCAAGCGCGGCTTTAAGTACAAACGTGCGGATGGCACGAAGGTGTCTGCTGCGGATCTAAAACGAATTGACGAACTAAAAATTCCGCCGGCCTGGACGGAGACGTGGATCAATGCTCGTCCCGGCGGCACAGTTCAAGCGATCGGAAAAGATGGCGCCGGACGTTTGCAGTATCTCTATCACGAAAACCACGTGCGGCGTCGCGAAGCCAAAAAGTTTCGCCGTCTGGTGAGATTCGCTGAAGCATTGCCGAAAATGCGCGCGAGTGTGTCGTCGCAAATTCGTCAACCCGGGCTCGGCAAGGAACCGGTTATGGCTGCCATCCTGCGGATCCTTTCAACCTGCTTCATGCGGCCCGGCAGCCAGGTATACGCGAGTGAAAACGGCAGCTACGGTTTGGCGACGTTACGGCCGAAACACGTCAAGGTTAAAGGCGATGTGGTTGAGTTCGATTTTCCCGGTAAGTCAGGCGTGCACCAATCACGCCAACTAAGAGATCGCCAGGTGGCCAGAGTTGTTCGTAGTTTGCTGAAACACCCGTCGCGCGAGGTCTTCAAGTATCGAAACGGCAACGGCGAATTTGTAAACGTCACACGCCAGCATATTAACGATTACATCCGCGAAATCATGGGTGAGAGTTTTAGCGCCAAAGACTTTCGCACCTGGGCCGGCACGCTGGTTTGCGCCTGTGCGCTGGCACGCGCCGGCACCGAAATGGTTGAAAAACCCGCGGCGCGGAAAAGAAAAGTTGTCGCAGCAATTAAAGAGACGGCCGAGGTGTTGGGAAACACGGTGGCGGTTTGTCGCAGCGCGTACATCTGTCCCGAGATCATCCATAACTTCGAGCGCGGCAAGATGATCAATCGGTACTTCAATACCCTCAACGAATTGTTGAGTTATCGCGGTCGGAAGCTGCACGGCGCCGAAAAATCTCTCTTAAATTTCATGAAACGGAACGCCACACGCTGATGCGCAGACAAGCATATCGCCGCGTGGCATCGCTATTGCCGAGCTAAGGTTTCAACACCATCAGGTGTCTGATTAACGTGCGCCCTAATCCGGACGAATACCGGAATCATTGAAGATTACTTTGCAAGGAGAATTGAAATGAACGCTTTTACTTTGCTAAAGGCCGACCATAAAAAGGTCGCCGGCATCCTGGAGAAGATTGACGCCACCACCGAACGCGGCGTGAAGACCCGCGAAGAATTATTCACCCAATTGAAGACCGAACTCGATGTGCACGCGCGCATCGAAGAGACAATTTTTTATCCTGCACTCGAAGAAGCTGACGAAACACGCGACATCACGCTCGAAGCCTTTGAAGAGCATCGACTGGTCAAACAGCTGCTGGGCGAACTCGAAAGCATGAGCAAGGATAAGGAAGAGTGGACGGCCAAGTTCACTGTGCTCAAAGAGAATATCGAGCATCACGTTGAGGAAGAAGAAGGCGAAATGTTTCCGAAGGCCCGCAAGGTGCTGAGTGAAGAACAGACCGAAGCTCTGGGCTCGCGCCTCGAGGAAGCGAAGAACAACGAAATGAAGGCAGCCGCGGCAGGCTGAAATCG
>JBKPNP010001042.1:0-4383 GCA_046732775.1 Acidobacteriota bacterium | reverse complement strand
TCTATTCGGGCATCATTTACCAGGCGATGCGCTTCCCGGTTGATATGTTCCCGGTCCTATTTGCGATTCCGCGAACGTCCGGCTGGCTGGCGCAATGGGTGGAGCTGCTTGAAGATCCGGATCAGAAGATTGCCCGGCCGCGTCAGGTTTATCTCGGCGCCCGTACGCGTGACTATGTTTCAATCGAACAGCGAAACGCCCCGGCTAGCGGCGCCGCTAACGCATAGGCCCGCGAAGCGGGCACTTGCATAAAGCCTGGGGCGTGAGCCCCAGGAAATCAGCATCAATGAAATTTGGAGCCCATGAAATGGGCGACAGCAAACACTCTGTTCAAACTTATGAAAAATGTCTCTTGTGTAGTTTGCCTACTGACGCTACTAATCTGTGCGGCCGCCCAGACTTCCGAAACCTTCGACATCGCCAGCTTCAAATCACCGAGCGGCTGGAATAAGCAAGACAAGAATGGCGTTCGGATTCTCAGCACCGCCAGCGAGGCGAAGGGCACGTGCGCGATGCTCGTGCTTTACGCGAGCGGCCAGAGCACCGGTAATCCACAAACCGATTTTGCCAACGATTGGCAGCAGTTCGTTTCGGGCCAGCTCGGAATCAAAGACCAGCCACAGGTTGAGCCCGCCACCAAAGCCGGCGGTTGGGACATGATTACGGGAGGCGCCGCTTTCAAAAATGATCAGGGGACAAACGCAGTAATTTTGAATACCTATAGCGGGTTCGGAAAGACGTTTAGTGTTGCAGCCATTTTCAATAGCCAGGACTACCTGCCCGCCATAGAGGCATTCATTTCGTCTATTTCATTGAGGCAAACGTCCGCCAATTCTCAGCCGGCGCCTGCGGTTGATAATGGCGCTACATCGATTGTCGGCACGTGGGGAATGAGCTCGAGTGGCGTCCAAAGGATCGACGACTACAAGAATCCATACGCAGTAAACAACTACGGCTACCTCAAGGGCCAATACAGCTTCAATGCGGACGGCACTTACAGTTTCGTTGCCAAGACCTTCAAGATGACGTTCGACAAGATTCTGCTGGTAAAGGAAAACGGCTCGTATCAAATCAGCGGCGACAACATGACAGTCATCCCGCAAAAAAGTGTAATCGAGGCCTGGAGCAAAAAGGGTGGGGTCGATAAGTGGGGAACGCTGTTAAGCCGGCAGAACCGCACTCTCGAAAAAGTAACCTACCGATTCACCAAACATTATTTTTCAGGAATCGATCAGTGGAACCTGGTACTGCAAGCCGACAAACCAACCGAACGAGACGGGCCGTTCAGCAGTAATACCAGCTTCAGGAACGCCTGGTATTACGCGCCAATCTCTGCAAACAATCCGGTGATTGAGTTGCCGTGATCGACGCGCTTCTTTGCGACTGCTGGGTCTGGCGCCTGCAGGAGTTCGGCAATTTGTTGAGGCTGGTGCACCCGGCAGGGCTCGAACCTGCGACCTTCTGATCCGAAGTCAGACGCTCTATCCAACTGAGCTACGGGTGCAAAGATAGTGAATAGTAAATGGTTAATCGGAAATAGTGAATCCCGCGTCAGGGTGTCTTGCCCTGGAGTTCATGGCGAATAAATTTCACGAGTACGGCGATCTCCTCGGCCTTCAGCTTGTCCTTAAACTTCGGCATACCATCGCCGCCGTTTTCAATTTGATCCACGTAGTCTTCGTCTACATGTTTGAGTGCGCGGCCTTCCAACAAACTGGGAACCTTCAACTTCGTGCCGTCCGGCAGTTTTACCGGACCGCCGGACCCTTGATCGCCGTGACATCCTGAACAATCCGTGGCCCAGTTCGCGCGCGCAAATGCAAACTCGTCAGGCGTAGCGGTCCCTGCAGGCGACGTCTTCGCCGCAGAGCCACCGTTAACGTTCGAAGTGCCTGCACCGCTGCAACCAGCCAGCTGCGACAGCGCACACATCGCAAACACAAGTAAACAAAACTTCATCCGAAAACTCCTGTTAGATTTTTGGAAGCGTGAGTATAGCATTCGCGCCGCTAAGAACCCGTGGACTAAAGAATCCTGGCGACTGAATAGCCAAACCATACCAGCAACAGTCCGCCGACGTTTGACAGCGCGATGTTGAAAAGCGCGAGTCCGATCTCACCCGCGCGCAGCAAGCCAAAGGTTTGCAAGCCGTAAGATGAGAACGTCGTGAAGCCACCCAGTAAACCAATCAGCACGATTGTGCGCACGGTAGGGTTCACCTCGTAACGATCAAACATCAGGTAAAAAAGCATTCCCGCGGCAAAACACCCGAGCAGGTTTACGACGACGGTGCCTGCGGGAAATCTTTCACCAAACCTGGCGGCGATCACTTCCGAAAGCCAATAACGCATTAAGGTACCACCGCCGCCTGCTAATCCGATCAATAGGAGTTTCTGCATTTTGTTTTTAGGTTAGACGTGGCGCGCGCGAACGCTGTGCTCGGTTGCAATCAAACTTGAGACTAGGCAGAATACTTGCGCGCGTCAACAAGCACCGCCCGTAATAACCCAGGGCGATTTCTCTTCCAAGTTTCAGAGGTTACTGCAAATGACTACGGACAACGAACCTGGTACCGGACCGCGAGGCTCACTCCGTTTAGCGCCGAACTGTATCGAACTCGAAGAGCACAAAGCTAAGCTGCCGCGGCAATTTGTAAATTTCACCTTTTATCACGCGCGTCCGGAATGGCGCACGATCTCGGCGGAAGAAAAACAAAGATGCAAAGCCGAGTTTATTAATGCCGTGGATGAATGTCGCCGGCAGCTTATGATTCACAGCTATTCGACTATCGGCCTGCGCACCAATGTCGACTTCATGATCTGGCGCATCGGCAAGGAACTGGATCCGCTTCAGGAGATGACCTCACGACTCAATCACACTGAGATGGCCAAGTACCTCGAACCGTCGCAATCGTTTTTGTCGATGACGAAGCGTTCGATGTATATCGACAAAGACAATCCGGAACACGTTGAGGACCGGCTGCACATCGTTCCCGGCAAGTCTGACTATCTTTTCGTTTATCCGTTTGTGAAAACGCGCGAATGGTATTCACGTTCCGCCGATCAGCGTCAGGAAATGATGGACGAGCACATACGCATCGGCAGTAAATATCGCTCGGTCAAACTTCACACCACTTACTCGTTCGGGCTCGACGATCAGGAATTTGTAGTCGCGTTTGAAACGGATAACCCCGCGGACTTCCTCGATCTGGTTCAGGAGCTGCGCGAGACCAAGGCCAGCTCATACACCCTGCGCGACACGCCGATGTTCACTTGCCGGCAACGCACGCTCGCCGAGTGTCTTGAAGCACTGGGTTAAGCTAAAAAGGTTGGCGGCTTGCCGCCCCATGTGCGGAAAGGCTATGCCTTTCCGAAAGTTTTGATTGTTGTTCTCGAGGCTACGTCTCAAACGAAGGCGCAGCCTTCATCCTCAAAAAGCATATTCGGAAAGGCACAGCCCTTCGGCACATCAGGTGGCCAAGCCACCTTTTTGTTTCCCCAGGGTTCTCTTATCCATGAAATTTTCTCCTTTCCGTTCCTACGCTTCGATATCAGCGTCAGTTGTTTCTCTTCTTGTTTTCCTCGCAAGCGCGAGTTCTCAAAATACTTTTCCTATCTCTCCGGCGGTGGAGTCGAATTCAGAGTATCTCTGGTTCGAAGCTGAGAACATGCGCGGCTTCGGCACTAAGCCCACGGGCGATCCCATCCAGAATCCCTCGTGGATGAACCTTCCGAAAGCGAAAGCGCCCGGCTGGGGGATCAACGGTCCCGGCGTGTCGGCCGAATGGTCGCAGGGCGGCGAAAGCGAGTGGAACTCAGTTGCTGCCAGCGCCGACGAAACGTCTGCAAAAATTTATCAGGACCTGGAAATACCGCGAGCGGGAAGTTACCGGCTGTGGGTGCGATACGCTGACTGGGCCAGCCGCAGCGAAACTTTTGCAATCCGCATTACGACTGCCGCCAATAGCACTCAGCTTTTGCATCATCAGTTTGGCGCGAAAGACGTCATCGATCCACACGATGAAGTGAGCATGTATTGGGGTTGGGCGTTTGCCTGGGATTCAGTTGAAGTAAAACTACCAAAAGGTCCGGTGCGCATCTCGCTCGAGATCGAAGCAGCCGCTGAAGCGCGACGCCACGTCGACTGTCTGCTGCTGACGAACGATTACGGTTTCGTACCCGACGGCCGCCGCAAGCCAGACTTCGCTGCCATGCGATATCTGCGCGAGTGGACGCGCGCACGTTCGCCTCTATCGCCGTTGTTATCGTCCTCCGTTCCCAGCGACGCCACTATCCGCGCGAGCTGGCAGCGCCCGTTGATCGATGGGCGCGATTTTTTCATGCCGTGGAACATCAATCGTGAGTTTTGGAAGCTTTACGATAA
>JBKPNP010001041.1:0-2185 GCA_046732775.1 Acidobacteriota bacterium | reverse complement strand
GCAGATTATCGGTCCAGTAGTAGACGTTGAATTTCCCGAAAAGCACCTGCCGCCGATTTATCAGGCGCTGCGTATTGTCTCCGAGGGTTTTGACGTACCAACTCCAATCGACTTGATCGCTGAAGTGCAGCAGCACCTGGGAGAAGGTCGCGTGCGCACCGTTTCCATGCTGCCCACCGACGGCATGGTGCGCGGGATGAAGGCTATCGACACCGGCGGACCGATAACAATGCCGGTCGGCGAAGGCACGCTCGGCCGCGTACTCAACGTAGTGGGCCAACCCGTCGACAATCTCGGCGAGGTCAAACACACCGAGCGCTATCCCATTCACCGTCACGCGCCCTCGTTTGAAGAGCAGTCAACCGAACTGCAGATGTTCGAAACCGGTATCAAGGTTATCGATCTGATTCAGCCGTTCGTGCGCGGCGGCAAGATTGGGCTATTTGGTGGAGCTGGAGTCGGCAAGACCGTCATCGTGATGGAGTTGATTAACAACATCGCAAAGGCGCGTTCCGGCTTTTCGGTCTTTGCCGGTGTGGGCGAACGTACTCGCGAAGGAAACGACTTGTTGCGCGAGATGGTCGAGTCTCAGGTCATCCAGTTTGGCGAAACTTTTAATAAGCACTTTCACGACACCGGCGAGTTCGACATGACCAAGGTCGACATGAACGCGCTGGAGCAGTCGAAAGTGGCGCTTATTTATGGACAGATGACCGAACCGCCGGGAGCGCGTCTGCGCGTTGCCTTGTCGGGCCTGACGGTCGCTGAGTATTTCCGCGATAAGGGTCTGGACGTGTTGTTGTTCATCGACAACATCTTCCGATTCACGCAGGCAGGTTCTGAAGTTTCCGCGTTGCTCGGTCGCATGCCTTCCGCTGTGGGTTATCAGCCAAACCTCGCGTCAGAAATGGGCGAAATGCAGGAACGCATTACCTCCACCAAGACTGGTTCCATCACTTCGATTCAGGCCGTCTACGTGCCTGCTGACGACTACACAGATCCGGCGCCGGCAACTACGTTTGCGCACCTCGATGCGGTTACCGCGTTGTCGCGTCAAATTGTGGAATTGGGAATTTATCCGGCAGTGGATCCGTTGAGCTCATCGTCGCGCATTCTCGATCCGCGCATTATCGGCGAAGAGCACTACAACACTGCGCAGGACGTTAAGCGCGTGCTGCAGCGTTACAAGGATCTGCAGGACATCATCGCCATCCTCGGACTCGACGAGTTGTCTGACGAAGACAAGTTAATCGTTTCGCGCGCGCGCAAAGTGCAGCGCTTCTTCTCCCAACCGTTCTTCGTCGCCGCACAGTTTACCGGTTTGGAAGGCAAGTATGTGAAGCTGGAAGACACGATTAAAGGCTTCCGTGAAATTGTTGACGGCAAACACGACGATCTGCCGGAGCAGGCGTTCTACATGGTCGGCACGATCGAAGAAGCTGTCCAAAAAGGCACAACGCTCGCGCAGTAACGAAAGGATGAAGGCCGAGGGATGAAGGATGAAATTGTGATTCTTCTTCATCCCTCATCCTTCATCCCTCAACCTTATTCTTATGCCTCTTCAACTTGAAGTAGTGACACCCGAACGCCGGGTTCTTTCCGAAGTCGCGGATGCGGTAACGGCGCCCGGCCTCGGCGGGGAACTGGGAATTCTGCCCGGACACACCCCCTTGATCTCGCAGTTGCAAACCGGCGTGCTTTCGTACACGAGCGGCGGCAAAACGTCGCAGCTACACGTCTCCGGCGGCTTTATCGAAGTTAAGGATGATGTTGTGTCCGTGCTGGCTGAAGTGGCTGAGCGGCCGGAAGAGATCGATGCGGCGCGAGCGCGTTTGGCGCGCGAGCACGTGGAAAAACAGTTAAATGCGTGGACAGGTACGGAAGAAGACTTCGAACAGGCGCGCGCGAAACTTGAACGATCAATCGTTCGTCTGCAACTCGCCGGCGCCGCCAGAAGCTAGACTTTTGGAGTGCGGTGACCTGTCACCGCTTTGGATTTAAGCTGCGACCTGTCGCAGCTTTTTGCTTACGAAAGTTAGTCGCCGCTGCCGGCGCGAATCGCCTCACGCATCTCAGTCACAGCGCGCTCAAGTCCCAGGAAAATCGATCGCGAAATGATGCTGTGTCCGATATTGAACTCTGACACTTCCGAAATTCCCGCGACCGCGCCAACGTTTCTATACGT
>JBKPNP010001040.1:0-4999 GCA_046732775.1 Acidobacteriota bacterium | reverse complement strand
CCCCAACGCCTAACCCGCAGCGACGGCGAACAGTTTTTGTTCTGCTGGTCATTCTCGTCGCGTTACAGGGCGCATACTTTCAATGGCTGTTCCACTCGACCGCGCATGAGCGCTGGTATGTGTTTGATGAACGCTACCAGCGCAAGGTTTTGACAACTGCTCTCCAGACGAACAAAAGTCCGATTTACCTGTTCGATCCGCCGGGTAACTCCGGCTACATACAGGCCTATTGGTACGGGGCCTTGCAGGGGCTGGATAGCTCGCGCTTTGTCCACCTGCATGGTGATGCGCGGCCGCCGGCAGGCGGCGTTGTGATCAGCAGCGAGGAGATTTGCGACAACTGTGTGTTGCTGAGCAAGAGTATCAATTACGTTGTTTATGCTGTTCATCCAACGGAGCTGGAAGCGCAATCAACAAGTTTGCCGCCTGGGGCTATTCACGCGAGTCTCACGGTTCAGCAGGCGCCACCCCCGATGAAACCAGCGTCGACTAAAACTTTCGAGGTCATCGTAAAGAATATCGGTAGTGTCACCTGGCCGGCCGTCGGCGCCGCCGACACTAACGTTCACGCCACGACACTGCGCGCGCGCTGGTGCAACGCTGACGGCAAAGTTTTAAGCGAACAATACTTGCGCCAGCGCTTTCCATTCGACATGGAACCCGGCGACACCGCGGGAATAAAAATGGAAATCGAGGCGCCCGAAGCCTCCGGCGATTACCTGTTGATGTTGGACGTGACGCAAATCGGCGAGGCTTCTAATGAAATGACCGGTACTCTGCAGTTCCCCATTTCGGTGCGACAGTAGGCGAGGGTTGTGTGAAGCTAAGCGAAAAAATCAAATCGAGTAGTGCGTCGTCGCGGCGCTATTCATACATCCTCATCTTCGCGATTGTTGTAGTCTGCGCCGTCTATTTTTTACACCCCACTCAAAATCCGCCCGGCTACTACATCGACGAGTCGTCGATTTCTTACAACGCCTATACGATTTCACAAGCCGGACGCGATGAGTTTGGCCAAACGATGCCGTTGTACTTTCGCGCGTTCGGTGACTACAAAAACCCGGTTTACATCTATCTGCTCGCTGCGATTTTTCGCGTCACTGGCCCAAGCATCCTGGCAGCGCGAGTTTTGAGTATTTGCTGTGGCCTGCTGGCAGCACTGATGCTGGGGCTGCTGGCTTCGAAGTTAACCCGGCGAAAAGAGTCGATGTTGTTCGTCGTTCTGATGACTCTGCTCACGCCGTGGCTCTTTGAAATCAGCCGGGTGGTGCTGGAAGTTGCGATGTACCCAGCCCTCGTTGCGCTCTTCCTCTATTGCGCGCTGCATGCGTCAAAAAAGAGCCGTTGGTCGTGGCGTGAAATAGTTTGCCTGACTGCAACTCTGGCTCTGCTTACCTACACCTACTCTATTGGCAGGTTGTTAGCACCACTGTTCGCGTTGGGACTGCTTTTCCTGGCGACGCGTGGCCGCCGCGCTGCCGTGGCGATCGTTTGGGGCGGGTACGCATTTACGTTGTTGCCGCTGCTCATCTTTCAACAGCGCTACCCAGGTGCGCTTACGGGCCGCTTCTTTCTCGTTAGTTACTTAAAACCAGGCGCGACATTTCTGAACGGGCTGCTGGAGTTCCTCAAACATCTAGCCGGCAACATCAACCTGTGGCGATTGTTCGTGACCGGCGATCCTAATGTTGATCAAATTGCGCACATCCACGGAACGCCGCTGCTGCTGGCGGCCACCGGTCTGCTCGCAGCCTTAGGTCTTTGGTTGATAGCAAACCAACATCGCGGTGACGCCTGGTGGCGGCTAGTCATCTACTGCTGTGTTATGTCGCTCGTTCCCGCCTCGCTTACGAAAGAGCCTGTCCACATGTTGCGGCTCGCCCCGCTGCCGATCTTTGTCATCGTCTTTGCGGTACCGGCCATAGATTGGTTGAAGGAAAGATCATTTCGCTCGCGGGCGCTGTTGAGTTTTCTAATGCTCGCGGTAGTCGCGCAGGGTGCGCTGTTCTGGTGGAAATTTGAAGCTACCGCCAACTCAGCGAAGCGCCTCAGACAATTCGACAATGGCTATCCGGAACAAATTTTTGATCGTGCGGTGGCGAAGAGTGAAAGGCCGATCTACCTGGCAGACGCCCTGGCAATTCCCGGCTACATTCAGGCCTATTGGTACGCAACCTTAAAAGGAATTCCGCTTAGCAACTTCAGCCGGCTCGCGCCCGATCTATCTGCCCCGGAAGGAACACTGGTTATTACGACCGAGGAAAACTGTCCCCGGTGTTCGATAATTTCGTCCAGCGAATTTTATACGTTATACATAGCCACCGGGCCGCCGGTGAAGCGAGAGCCACTGCCTAATTCTGCTTTCCGGGCGCAGCTTAGCGCTGTGAATCCAGTTTCCGTTCTGCGCGCCGGACAGCTCGCGGATTTCATGATCCTGGTAAAAAACAACAGCGATTCGGTGTGGTTCGCGAGGGAGCGAAGCGGAGGTCCACTGCAGGTGAGTGCCGGAAACCACTGGCTTGATCAAAATGGAGTGGTGGTGATTTCTGACGACGGTCGCGCGGCCTTACTTCAAGACCTGCGTCCGTCAGAACAAGTGCTGTTGAAACTAACCGTAAACGCGCCTGAACGGCCGGGGCATTACATTTTGGAAGTCGACATGCTGCAGGAAGGCGTCTCGTGGTTTGGCCTGCGGGGCTCGCTGACACTAAAACTGCCGGTGCAGGTTAAGTGAACAGTCAATCCCTGGCAGGTTTGAAGGTCGCCGAGTTCTTTTGGGACGCGTACACAAGAACAAACAAACAAACCGCGACGGGAATGATTAGCCACTTGGCGAGCGGCAACGTTGCATAGCCAGTGCGCAGTTTTTCGATAGCCGGCCAAAGCGCGTACAACTGAACCTCGCAATACATCGCTCCGCTAAAAGCACCCGCCGCGTTTATCACAACTGACGCAGCTGCCACGACGCCGACCAGGATCGCCGCGAGTCGTTTTCTCCACAGTGTTCGCAGGTGATAGAAACCGGCTAACGCGATCGCTGCGAAAGGCATGATCGGTAGCAGAAAGCGCGGACCGTAATGACAGCCGCCGTGCGTATCGATGTTCAGCACCTGAAGCGCCTGGATTAGGAACAGCGCCGCAATCACGACACACTCACGCCGCAGCATGCGCGGGAAGAACGCCAGGCCAAGGATACTGAGCCAGATAATCGGATCGTAAAGAGTTATCTCCGAGAAGTAGAGCTGCGCCTTCGTGAGGAAGTTTTGCAGGTCGAGGTGCAGATACGAATCGGCATAACCGCCGGCCATGTTGGCATTCAGCAACGGGTTGCCGAACGCTTTCGCGTTGTACAGCAATAACGGCGCAATGCCCGCTAGTCCTCCCGCAAACACGGGCAGCCACATCCGACGAACGGTGACCGACAGTAGATAGATACCAACCACGCACACCATAAAAAACGGCAGCATTGACGTGGTTAATGTGAGGCCAAGTAAGAAGCCAGAGGCGGCGGCAATCGGCGCAGCATTTCTTTGCTCTAATCCTCGCCGCGACAGGAATAGCGCGAGGTAAAACGCGATGACCAGATACCCCGCCGCCAGCGAATCGTGATGCGCGATTCCCGAATAGGGGAACGCAGTGGTACCAAGCGCGAAGAGCAGCGCTGTCGCGAGTGGCCACGTGATTGTTTGCGCCGAAGTTAACAGGCGAACCGTGCGGAAGACAGCCACGGACGCTAAAGCAGTGACGAGCGAGGCCGTGAAGAAGGTCACCAGCGCGGAGGTCAGCGTGTAATGGTTAACGTAACTCAGGCCAAATAGTCGCAAGATAAAAAATACGAGCGCGCCAAACATAAACTGGCCTGGCTGCTTCGCCGCGAACTGGCGGCCGTTGTACATGAAGGTATCGCCAAAGGGTTTATCGCCGTCGTAGTAAACCTTGATTTGTAAGGGCGGCGCTGCTGATCCTTCCAGTGAGAATTGGTGGCGTTCCACGAGCGACTCAACACCGGCCTGCTGCAACTTGAAGGCATCGAGATTTGCTGTGTTTATAGCGACGCCGAAAACGCACCAGACAAACAAAAAGAGCGCACACTCGAGCAGTCGAAAGTTTACGCGGCGACGCACGGCACTGGTAGAAGCCTCGCTCATTTTCCGTTCAAGAATTTCTCGCGTGCGAATGCGTAAACTTCCATCGTCAAACGTGCGGCTCGCTCCCAGGAAAACCTTCGCGCCTGTTCCAGCCCGGCGCGCGACAGCACCGCCCGCCGTTCGTCATTAGCAATGATCTCGCTGACTGCCGCGGTTAGTTGTTCGACACTGTGCGGGTCAAAAAACGAGGGCGCATCGCCGAGCGTCTCTATCAGAGCTGAAATGCGGCTGGCGACGACGGGCGCACCGCAGGCCATTGCTTCGAGCGGCGGCAAGCCGAATCCTTCATAAATCGACGGATAAACAAACGCACGGCAGGTTGAATAAAGCGCCTGCAATTCCTCGTCGTGTAAATAGTCCGTCAACAAAATGCGCGGGCAGTACGGCGACTTTTCAATAGCTTCAAAAAGCGGACCGCTGAGCCAGCCGTTTCCTCCAGCGATTACCAATTGCAAATCAGGTTGACCCCGGGCAACTTCGTTGAAGGCGGCAATCAGTATTGCCAGGTTTTTGCGCGGTTCGAGAGTGCCGACTGCCAACAGAAAATTATTCTGCACTCCCAGCCGTCGTCTAACGGTCTCGGCTTCTGCTCGATCCATGGGCCGAAACGATTGCCGCGCCGCCTCGGCTACCGCGAACACCACGTCCGGCTCAACCTTAAACTGCGCACAAACCTCGCGACGCACAGTCTCGGTCGGGACGATAATCGCGTCGGCAGTTCGAGTCATGAGCGGCAACCGCCGGCGCGCGCGACTGACACTGCGTCGTGGATGAGTTTGCGGGTGGAGCAGTTGCGATAAGTCGTGAATGGTCAGCACGGTGGCACAGCGCCGGCGCAACGGCACGTCGAA
>JBKPNP010001039.1:0-2819 GCA_046732775.1 Acidobacteriota bacterium | reverse complement strand
TGGCGAGTTTCTCCAACGCCTCCGCCGCTGAATTCGCGACCGCGTAGTCAGCCGTTGGAATTTGATGGCGCCGCATGAATTCCTTTGCAAAACTTTTGCTCGATTCCAGGCGCGCAGCGAGTTTGGTGGGCCCAACGATTCTGAGCCCGGCTCGTTCAAAATCATCTACCAGGCCTTCCGCAAGTGGTACTTCCGGTCCGACGATGGTGAGGTCGATTGCCTCCTTTAGAGCGAACTGGACCAACGCCTCGTGGTCGTCCACGGCGATTGGTCTACACTCGGCAACGCTTGCAATTCCGGCATTTCCGGGAGCACAGAAAAGCCGCAGCGGCGTCGCGGACGTCCGCGTTAGCGTCGCCAGAATCGCGTGTTCGCGGCCACCCGAGCCGACCATCAAGACTTTCATCATCAAGGTTTCCGTCCGTTCAAATTAAGGGCAGCTAGAATAATCCCGTTTTCGCCTTGACACAATTTCGCCATAGTTATACTTTGCAGACATCCGCTCGCCTGTTCGAGGGCCGCTGACCGCGCACCCCGACACTCGCCAGGGCATCACAGCGGCATTCTTTCGAAAGGCCAAACCGCCCTTGTCCGTCGCCAACTTACACGGATCAGAAAAATGGATCGACCCTGGGAGAACGAGTAATGCTAGATCGGGAAGCAATCCACACGGTGAGTAACGCAGACGCAGAATACCAGGATCAAAGTATTGAATGCGTCGACTGCAATGAAAACTTCATCTGGACCGCAGGCGAGCAGGCGTTCTTCCACGACAAGGGTCTGAAGAACGAACCGAAGCGCTGCAAGCCCTGCAAGCAAGCCAAGAACGAGAGACTAGCCGCGATTACAGCCGCACAAACGTCGGGTGTTCGACAACGCGTTGAAGTCTCCGTCCAGTGCGCGCAATGCGGGCAACAGACCACGGTTCCATTCTATCCTTCGCAGGGGCGTCCGGTTTATTGCCGTTCGTGTTTCCTCGCAGGACGCACCGGCGATGGTTCTGGAGAATAACCAGGCAACCGCCCCGCAGTACCGCCCCTACTTTCCGAGATGATACGGCACGTTCGTCACAATAATTCCGTCTTTAAATAACAGCGCCGCCTTCAGCATCAGCGAACTCTGATTGTGCAACAGGTGTTGCCACCAGCGCGCCGGCACGAACTCAGGCAAAACTACCGTTACCATATCGTCTCGATGTTCCTTTTCCACCGAATCAATAAATCGAATTAGCGGCCGCGTTAGCGCCCGATACGGTGAAGCCAGCACCACCAGTTCCACGTCGCTCGCCCAGTCTTTCCATTTATCTCGCAAACTTTTCGTCGTTTCTTCGTCAAGATCAACGTAAACAGCCGTGACGTGACTCGGCGCGATCGACTTTGCGTATTCGAGCGCGCGAATCACACCGCGATGAATGCCGGAGATTGGTACGATTACTTCGTGGCGTATCGGTCGTAATGGTTCCAGGCCTTGAGTCGTCAGTTGCCTGGCGACTTCGTCATAGTGTTTATGAACGGCGCGGAACATCAGCACTAACAGCGGGATTAGAAGCACGACCACCCACGCACCATGGACAAACTTCGTGGTAACCAGCACGACAAGCACGACGAACGTTGCGGTAGCGCCAACGCCGTTCATGACGATCGACTTTCTCCAATGTGATCCTTGTTTGTGCTTGTCAGCGAGGTCCAGGGGATTGAGGCCGGCAACGCGCTCGGGGGTGACACTGACGTGCACGTGTTCAAGTTGTGCACCTTCTTCTGATAGTTGTTCGACATAGGCGTCGCTACCAGTAACGGATCCGTCCGATCGAGTTCGCTGCTGCTCGCGTTTTTCTGTTTGCCTGCCTTGTTTGAGCCAGTGACGCACCATGCCCAGTTGGGAAAGAGTAAACGAAAGAAACACCCCGACCGCGTACAGCGGAATCAAGCGACTGGTATCTCCACCGAATGCCGCAACCAAAACGCTGGAGAAGATAGCGAGGATGATGATGCCGTTAGAAAAAACCAGACGATCTCCGCGATTGGCGAACTGCCGCGGCAAGAAACGATCGCGCGCCAATAGACTCGATAGACGGGGAAAGTCCGCAAATGAAGTGTTGGCCGCGAGTATTAAGATTAGTGCTGTCGAGCCTTGAATGAGGTAGTAAAACCAACCCATTGGCCCAGTGAATATCGTTCGCGCAAACTGGGAAATAACCGTCTCATTCTCGTGTGGATGAACGTTGTAGACGTATGCCATCACGCTGGTACCGATAAACATTGTCGCCAGCAGCACCGCCATCACTGTCAAAGTCCTGGCCGCGTTCCGCGCTTCTGGTGACTTAAACGCCGGAATCCCATTCGAGATCGCCTCGATACCGGTTAACGCAACACAGCCGTTGGAGAACGCGCCCAGCAATAAAAACCAGGTCAGACTTTGCACATGATAACCCTCTGCGAGCTTTACGGATTGGGCATCGACTGCCACCACCGCCGGGTTCAGAAAGTGATAGACAATTCCGTATCCGATCATGAATAGAAAACTGATGAGGAAGATATAAGTGGGGCCGGCAAAGATCGCCCCGGATTCGCGAACACCGCGCAGATTAGCGATTGCGATCAGAGCAATGAGAAACACGCACAAGAAAACCTTGTGGCTATCAAGCCAGGCGAAACGCGTTCCTTGTGCGGCTGATGTGAGCGCAGCAACCCCCGCTGACAAAGACACCGAAACGGTCAGGATGTAATCGACCAACAGTGCCGCTGCCGCGACGAGGCCCGGCGTTACGCCAAGATTCTCTTTGGAGACGATGTACGCGCCGCCGCCTGATGGATATGCGT
>JBKPNP010001038.1:0-3186 GCA_046732775.1 Acidobacteriota bacterium | reverse complement strand
CTGTTGCGGTTGTTTCGTCCGTTGCGGCTTCACCCGCGGCACTGTCTACAGCAGCATCACCCGCGACAGCTCCTTCGCCTTCAGCAGGCGCTTCACCTTCGGCTGGTGCTTCACCTTCCGCCGGCACTTCACCTTCAGCCGGTGCTTCGCCTTCCGCTGGTGCCGCCTCCTTTGCTGCCGCAGTTGCTGCCTGGTTATCTCGCAACTTCGCAAGCGCGTCCTGCATTTGCTGCACCCATCCGTCCTGCTCGTTCTGAAGCACCATCTCGGTATGATTCACCAGAGCAGTTGCGTTCTCGGCCTGGGCCTGATCATCGGCCGGCAGCGCCATCCACCAGGACTTAACATTCTCCAGGTCGGTAGCAGCCTGGTTGTATTTCATTAAAGTCTCTTCAGTTTGCTGATAACCCAGATACGTTGTTATCGCGGCCGCCAGCGCAGTCGTTAACGCAATCCAAACCTGCCGGTTAATCGCGGCGAGCAGAGTTCCCAGGCCGCCGATTATGAAGACGGACCACTGAAGCCATTTCACCAGCCGTTCAAGCCTGAGCGCTTTCCTCCTATAGAACCCAAGTTGATCGTCGAGACGAACCTGGATGTAACGATCGGGTGTAAGCGGACTGAACCCATCGTCACCACCTTTTGACGCATCCATGTAAGGCGGAAATCCCAACTCTTTCTGGTAGGGAACAAGGCACGACGAATTAACTTCAGTGCGCATTACCCGGCGCGTAATGTTTTCCACGCGCTGCGCCAGGATTTGCTCGGGCGTCGCCGGAACCCCGGAAGCTGAGGTCGGCACGGCCGCATCAGTGGGCGCAGCGGCAGGCAGCCCTCCATACGCCTCGGCCCGCGCGCGGAACTTATAAATCTCTCGCTTTATTCCTTCCGCCCCTGAACGCAATAGCACCCATTTATTTCCCTGTTTGAAACGGTTGCCGGCAGTTATCAGGATTGTGACGATGATAGGCGCTGCCAACAGAAGGTAGTGAATAACCGTCCATTTGATCTGGGCAGAAGTGAGTAGACCGTCTTTGATTGCCGGCCACCAGCGTTCAAAGGTAAGGCGTTGCGCATTGCCGTCATATATCTGGTTGACTATCGCTAACGCCGTAATAATCAGTCCGATCATCAGGACGGTCATTTGCTGACGCCTGAACCTGGTCTGCTGGAGCTTCGCGTTTTTGTCGTAGTCGGCGAAACGTTCCCACGCCTGCAGGAGCAGATTCTCTCCGCCCAACGCGCGCATCAATATGCGTTCGAGGCCCTTAACCGAATTGCCCAGGTCGTAAAAATCGATGCGGCCGTCGTCGACAATCTCGGCCATGATCGGATCGTAAGGTAACGATGGTCTGGCTTTCCAGGCTGCGGCTATCTCATCCGCTGCACCGCCAGTTCCTTCGATAAGGATCAAAGGAAGTCTTTGACGAACCGCTTGGAGACACTCTTTTTTGGAAACCTCGCCACCACCGGCAAGCAGGACAACTGTCGGCGGCAACTTGCGCGCGAGCTGACTCATTAACTTGAAGATTACTCCGGTCTCACTACCCCACTCCTTGCCTTCGACGAGAACGAAATATGAATGGTTCGGTTCGAGCGCCACCTCGCCGGCTGTTTCGCTTCCGGGGTAATTAACCAGCGCGCGAGGTGCTACACCCAGCAGCTTGGACTTGTAACCCCGATCGGCGACTCCCTGGCCCATCAACTTCATCACGCCGGCATCGGTACCGCCGTCGATAATGAGCGTTTTCAACTCAGCCGCGGCCCTCGCAATACCACGCCCAAATAATTGCGTCAGGCGCATGCTGAGTTTTTCGTCGAGACTGTCAGCGCCACCAATCACCAACAACACGGATTTCGGCTGCTCAATTCCGAGAGCGCTGAGGATTTCTTTTCCGCTGGCATTTGGTGCAGGGAATACCGCCTTGGCCTCGCGGCTGTTTGCGAAGGTGATGGTCTGATCCTTCATTGCTGGCCCCTGATTGCCAACGGTTGGCACGGAGGAATTATTGGTGACAGAAGACATGGTTTTTTGATCCTTACGAGGCGCCGTGAGAATAAAACAAATGCGTTGACGGCCTGGTTGAGCGTGCGCTCAGGGTTATAAGTGAGAATTGGTTTCGAGTCAATATTTTCGCCACGCCGGTTCGCCGCTAGAGAATGGCTGTTTCTTCGAGTGTCCGGCCCAGCGCAAAACGATTAACATTCAGCTGATTCGCATCCAGCAGCGTTGATTGTCCGTGCAGGATCAAGTCAGCGGTGATGCGGCCGGAAGCGGGCGAATGCATCACGCCGTGCCCGCTGAAACCGTTAACAAAAAATAATCCGCCGACGTTTGGTGAAGGGCCGATGATCGCGTGGTGATCGGGCGTCATCTCGTATAGCCCGGCCCAGGCGCGTCGCGGATTTACTCCGGCTTCAGCCAAAGTGGGTACGCGATCGGCTGCCCGCGTCAAAATCTTTTCAATGAAACCGGGATCGAATTCGGTTTTAAATCCGGGTGTTTCGTCGGGATCGTTCCAGGCCAGCAGTATGCCTTTTCCCTCGCGACGAAAATGGAAGCCGGTGGACATGTCGATCACCATCGGAAAGCGCTGCGGTAAACCGTCGAAGGGTTCGGTGGGAACGAGTTGACGGCGGAGTGGTTCAACGGGCAAGGCAGCGCCGGCGAGTTGCGCAACTTGTCCTGCCCAGGCGCCGGCGGCGTTGACGACGATGGGAGTGGCGACGAAGCCGCGCGTGGTCATGACACCGCTGATGCGACGCGTCCGGAGCGCGGATGCTGGGAGCGCGGGCGTCCCGCCCGCAGTGTTTTGCTGAAAGACTTCCTCCGAACGATTGGCGGGCGGGACGCCCGCGGTCCCAATATCATCTGTCCCAGTAACTTCGATTCCCGTGACCGTCGTGTCCAGCCACAACCGCACCCCTTGCTCGCGCGCCTTGAGCATGAATCCCATCATCACGCTGTGCGGATCGACGAAGCCATCGGTTTGGCAGAACGTGCCGCCGATGATGTCGTCCACGCGCAGTTGCGGCACAAACTTCGCGATGTCTTCCGGTGAAACCAGCTCAACATTCTTGACGCCGAGCGCCAACTGTTGCTCGCGGTTTTTTTTGAGATAGGCGAAGTGCTGTTCGCTGGTCGCGCAGAAGAGGTAACCATGCGCGCGGTAGTCCGCCGGGTAT
>JBKPNP010001037.1:0-5225 GCA_046732775.1 Acidobacteriota bacterium | reverse complement strand
CCGCAACCGGTTTTGATTGCGACGTTCAAAACGAAAGGCGAAGCGCTGGCGATTTCCAAGCCGCTCGATCGCGACCGTGCAGTTGATGAAAGCGGCAATCAGATTTCCGTGTTTGGTCGCCGTGGCGCGCGTCCGTTTAATTTGGATGAGATGATGCGGATGCTAAGGACGAACGACGGTACGGGCGATTGGTTTGCAGTGAGTGATACACCGCTGACGGCGCCACGGTAGCGGCTCCGCCGCCCGATGTGCGGAAGGGCAAGTCCTTCCACACATCAAGCGGCAGAGCCGGGAAGTCAAAGATTCAAGACCCCGGAACCATATCAAAACTGAACAATCCGACTATCGCTTCTCAATCGCCCGCAGATACTGCGAAACACAAAACAGATTCTCGGCACACAGGTAAGTGAGGTTTGCCGATTCAACATAACTTTCAAGGTGCGGGAAGTTCGTGCTCAGTATCTCGGCGCGCAACTTACCGGCAGCGTCGCGATCGGTTTGCGGCAAACTCTCGTCAAGTGACAACTGCGTTAGCGCGAGCAGTGTCCAGGGAAACCATAGGAACGTTGAACCCTCGCCCATGAACTCGGTGCCTTCCAACGCGGTATCAGCATCGGGAATGCTGCTGTTGTCTTTCTCAATCGAACGCGCGGCCAAATCCTGGTGATTGGCGAACTCTTTGCGCGCCGTCATGTAACTTTGGTCGCTCTTGAGATACGCGAAATCAGGAACCGTCTCCGCGAGCGACAGCACGTAGAGCACGTGCGCGGTCAGTCCATCAAACCTGCCTTTTTGTCCGGTCCGGTTCGGGTTGGGAACCCAGCCTTGTCCTTCCTTGTAACTACGCAGCAGCCAGTTCAGCCCAGTGCGAATGCTCTCGTCGGAGCCTGTGCCCATCCGTTCGAAGACCGCCGGCGAGCGGCGCGCTTCGAGCAGAGCCCAGAGTGAAGTAACGGTGGAATAGGTTCGTGAGAAGTCTGGTCCCTGCTCACGTATCGGCCGCCAGCCGCCGTTTGCGTCCTGTCGTCGTTTGATCTCGTTCAGATCCCGCAACACGCGATTCACAATTTCTGCGCGTTCAGAGTCCGACCAGATTTTCGTGGTGTTGTCGAGCGACTTCACATACGCAACCGTTACCCAGGCGTTGATTTCAGTGACGGTGTAGGGAATCGCATTCGCATAATAGTTCCAACCTTCGGCAGGCGTGCTGCGACGCGACTTTTCGATGTAGTCAAAAGCGGCGCGAATCTTCGGGCTGTAGTTGTCGAGATTCTTGCCGGTGGATAAGACTGCAGTCAGTCCCTGCGCCGTCGTCCAAACCTGCGTGCTGGTTTCACGACCGGAAGGCAAGCCCTTCAACCCGCCGTTGCCGGCTTGCGTCGAAAAGATGGTCGCGGTCCACGCGTCAGCCTTTCGCTGTAAGACCGCAGTAGACTCCGCCTCCGGGCGAACAGCGCTTCCTGAGCCGGTAAATTTCTTTATCAACACCGTGGCGACTAAAGCAACGACGACAACTCCCGCGAGGATCGCAATCACCGGCACGCGCGAGCTCTTCTTCTTTTGTTGGCGTATTTTTTCCGGCAGCGCGGCGTTTCCCGCCTCACCGGTGTAGAGGTTGAAGACGTGCATGCGCACGCCATGTTTCACTTCAACTTCTTTCAGGTCGTGCAGGAACGGCTGCCAACTGCTGTACTGGCCGAGGTCTTCCGCTACGCGTCTTGACAGCAGAATGTGTCCGGCGTCCCCGCTGTCCATCACGCGTTGCGCCATGTTTATACCGGAGCCGGCGACGTTTTTGCGGTCGTTTACGTCAACGATTTCATCCACCGGACCGCTATGCACGCCCATGCGCAACTGAATTTCCGGGTGACCTTTGAGCGCACGACTGATTTCGAGCGCGCACTGCACTGGCGCCATCGGGTCGTTAAAGAAGACGAGCGCCATGCCGTCGCCGGTGGCGATAGTGATCAGCTGATCCGCGGCCTGCGCGCGGCTGACCTCCGCAGTCCCACGCACGATCTCCTGCAGCGTCTGCAGAAATTTGGTTTGCTGATCGATGGGAAGCTTGGAATAACCGACGATGTCGGTGAACAACACGTGCGCCAGCCGCATCGCGGCGCTGGGTTGTTCGATCTGTTGGGACACTAAGGCGACTCCTTACTAAAGTTCGATCGCTGTAAACTTCTTTCGGATCTTTCTCTTAGCTCGCTTTTCACAGTGCGGCTCGCGGCTTTGCCGCCCGATGTGCGGAAGGGCTCGCCCTTCCGACCCGCATTCTCTTAATTCCTCGGGGAGCAGCTGACGGAAGGGCAAGCCCTTCCGCACATCAGGCGGCAGAGCCGAGCCAAAGACTCAATATCTGAGAACCAAACTCAAAAATGAAAACTATTCTTCGCGTCACATCATGCGGTCGCGAAGTTTGCGCAGCAGCTCTTTCGCTTCTTCCGGCGTCAAGCTTTCCGGATCAACGTTTCTAATCTCTTCAACCACTTTTTGATTCGCGAGATCAAACAACGACGCCTGCGCCAAAGCCTTTCGCCGTCCGGCACGTCGCGCCGCAACTTCCAACGCCGCCTGATCTTCCTTGATCGCGCCGGCGTCTTCTTCGGCAAACACGTCGAGCTCGTAGCGCTCGAGTCGCGCCAGCACTTCGCGCGCATTTGCTAAAACCGCGGGGGGCAAACCCGCCAGCCGCGCTACCTGAATGCCATACGACTTCGAAGCGCGTCCGCGTTCGAGCCGATGCAGGAACACCACCTCGCCCTCACGCTCAGCCGCGGTGATCTGATAATTCTGCGCACCTGGCAAACGCTCCGCCAGTTCCGTCAACTCGTGATAGTGCGTGGCAAACAGAGTCTTCGCGGCATGCTCGGGCGAGTCGTGAAGGTACTCAGCCACGGCCCAGGCGATCGATAAGCCGTCGAAGGTCGCCGTACCGCGTCCAATTTCATCGAGCAACACGAGCGAGCGCGCAGTCGAGCTGTGAAGGATTGCCGCCGTCTCCGTCATCTCCACCATGAACGTGCTGCGGCCGCGTGTTAGATCGTCAGAAGCACCCACGCGTGTCCAAACGCGATCGAGCAGCGGCAGGCGCGCTTTTTCAGCCGGCACAAAACTTCCCATCTGCGCGAGGATGCAGATGATGGCGGTTTGTCGCAGCACGGTGCTCTTACCGCCCATGTTGGGTCCAGTGATTATCAGGAGTCGATCGGTCGAATTGTTGAGGTAGACGCTGTTCGGCACAAAGGGATTTTCACTGAACACTTCAATCATCGGGTGACGGCCCTGAATGATTTCAACTTCATCGCCGCCATGCATCACGGGCCGCACAAATCGCCTGCGCGCCGCGGTTTCGCCGAGCGAGGCAAGCGCGTCTAGCGCAGCGAAGGCGCGCGCCGTTGCCTGAATTCGTTTCGTCTCTGCCGCTACCTGCCGGCACACATCGTTAAAGAGCTCAGCCTCGAGTTGAACTATTCGTTCCTCGGCGCCCAGTACTTTCTTTTCCCAGTCGCGCAGTTCGGGAGTGGTGAACCGTTCGGCGCTGGTTAGCGTTTGCCGCCGTTCGTATTCGGCGGGAACGCGCGCGGCGTTACCTTTGGAAACTTCGATGAAGTAGCCAAAGACGTTGTTGAACTTAATGCGCAGGTTGTTGATGCCGCTGCGTTCGCGTTCAGTCGCCTCGAGCGTGGCGATGATCTGTTTGGCGTTACGGCTAATAGAACGCAACTCGTCGAGCTCGGCAGAATAGCCGGCGCGAATCGTGTCGCCCTCGCTGATCTTCGCAGGCGGCTCGTCGCTGATGGCTTTGACCAGCAGCGCGCAGACTTCGGGTACGTCGTCAGCGCTTTCACAGAGGATCTGGATTAGCGACGACTGCATGGCAGCGAGTGCTTCGCGAACCGCAGGTACCTGGTAAAGCGAACGCAGGATCGCGTTCAAGTCTCGCGGCGATGCTGACCCAAAACTGATGCGTCCGATTAGTCGTTCGAGATCGGAAACTTCTTTGAGCAGCGAGCGCAGCTTGTCGCGCGTGATTTGTGAACTATGAAGATCCTGAACTGCGGCGAGCCGGGCTTCCACTTCGCCTTGCTTCACGCAGGGACGCAGCAGCCACGAACGCAACAAACGCGCGCCCATGCTCGTTACGGTTTCGTCGATGACGCTCAACAACGTTCGTCCACTGGCTCCGCCGAGTGACTCGACCAGCTCGAGATTTCGGACCGTAACGTTGTCGAGCACGAGATGATCCTGCGGCTCAAAGTAAGTGATGCCGGTGATGTGCTCGGCAGCAGCGCGCTGCGTGTCCTGCGCATAACGCAGGCAGGCGCCGGCTGCGCGGACCGCTTCGTCTTTGCGTTCAATTCCGTAACCCTCGAGCGAGCGCGTGCCGAATTGTTTAAGTAGCAGCTCGGCGCAGTCTTTTTTCTGCCACAGCCAATCTTCGATGCCGGTTAAGGCGGCGTCTAGGTAACGCAAGCTGTTAGTTTGCGTCGGTTCATCATCGCGGGCTGCAGCAAGCCCGACAGCTGCGCGCGGGACACCCGCGGTCCCAGTTTGTGTTACCTCACCTAATGGCAGCGGGGCGGTTTGTGGTTTTGGCGAAAAGCCGGCATTGACTAAAGGTGAAAGCGACGTAGGGAAGAGCAGCTCGCGCGGTGAATACGACTCGAGGTCGGCGCGGATTTTGTCCCAGGCGTCCGGGCCTGTTTCCTGTGTCGCGCGAAATTCTCCAGTTGAAATATCGAGAAAGGCCGCACCGACCGTGTCCCCCGAACTGCAGACTGCGGCGAGGTAAACGGCTTCGCGCGAATCCAGCAGTTGTGGATCGATGGGCGTTCCCGGAGTAACGATGCGCACCACTTCGCGTCGCACCAGCTTCTTCGTTTTTGACGCGTCTTCAGTCTGCTCGCAGATGGCGACGCGGTAGCCTTTGCGTACGAGCCGCGCGATGTAATTGGCCGCGGAGTGATGTGGCACGCCGCACATCGGTACGGGCTCGCCGCGCTCCTTGTTGCGCGCCGTCAAAGTTATTTGCAGCTCACGCGCTCCGGTGACCGCGTCGTCGAAGAAGAGTTCGTAGAAATCCCCCAGTCGAAAAAAGAGTAAGGTGCCGGGGTGCTGCTGCTTTAGATCGTGATACTGGCGCAGCATTGGCGTTTGGGGGACGGTGGCCATAGTTAAGTCCGTGAATGTTAAATGCGCGAAGGTAAATAGTAAATCGAGGC
>JBKPNP010001036.1:0-4490 GCA_046732775.1 Acidobacteriota bacterium | reverse complement strand
CTGTCACCTGTTCGGCAAAACCGTAGGTAGGCGACCAGTTGTAACTGCCGTCGCCGTTGTTGCTCGGCACGCCCGGCGAGGCGAACACGTCATCCGCGGTATTGAAAATTCCGTCCGCGCCCGGGTTACGCGATTTCACCGTATTGCTCGAACGAGCATCAGATCCTCCGCTGGTCGCGAAATGGCATGAACCGCAGGCGACTGTTCGGGTAGACGAAAGTTGTTCATCCCAGAACAGTGCCTTGCCGAGAAACGCCTTGGCAGCAGTTACGGGATTACCGGGAGGAACAGGTGGCGGATTCAGTGGGGGCAGTGGACCAAAGACGGTAACACCATTCGCACGCGTTCCTTGTTCGGCCACACTAAGCGCACTAACTACATTGCTATTTTCCGCGCGGACCCAAAAGAAGTAAGTCTGTCCCGCAATCGCTGTTTGATCGAAGAATGACCCTTCGACAGTTGTGCCGAGATCGACTGCCGTGGCCACATCGTTAGTTGTGTTACGAAAGACTCGGTACTGAACGGCTCCGCGAACCGCGTCCCAGCTGATGCCAACCTTCGTGGAGTAAGTATTGTCCGAGGCAACGACACCGACCGGCGCTGACAAGCTGCTCACTAGATTTTGGCCAGACACCAGGAATCCCGGAAACACCTGCCGCGTTAGCGGCAGCGAGATAGCGACGAGCAGCAGACAAAGTGTCGAAAGTTTCAGGGCGCGCATTTCGTAAACTACTCCTTCAAACTAGCAACGTACCCAGTTAGATTGGGTAAACGGGTCCCTCGCACCTGCAACTGCAGGTAACGGCGAAGGGCCAGTGCACTGTCCGGGTTACTGCCTTGGTTTTCGTGGTGGTCCCGGCGGGGTACCGCCTTCAGTAATTCGGTAATCGGCGGGAATTTCAAACAGTGACGACGGTGGTTCGGCGCGACTTATGCCGGTCAGTCGATAAACATTTTCACCGGCAAAGGGATCGTTGTGTTTGCTGAGTACGACCACTTGAAGGTCGGGCGAATACCATCGTTCAGAAACAACTTCGAGGGGACGGTCGTTACCAATGCGGCCGACCGGTATTGTGATTGTGGAGCGCGTTCCTTCAGCCATCACACCTTCGATTTCACGCTGGCCTAACGAGACCGTCGTTACCGGATCGGGCGAGTCTTCAAACTCACGTGGCAATTTTGCGCCGTCCGGCGGGCCGTCCGGCAACGGCAGCTTGCGCGCGCTGCGATCCTGAACGTCGAGCACGTAATGTGCGCGAGCTATTGGATCGTTAATGAAGATCAATTGCTTCGGCCCGCCTTCGACCGGGATTGGGCCGAGCGCGTTGAGCGTCTGCTCGCGGCGCGTTCGTCCCTCGCTATTGCGATAGACGCTGCCATTCGATTTGCGTGTGATGCGAGTGCCGTCGGCAAGCACCTGTGTATTCTCGGTTGTGAACTGAGCGGAGTAAGGACTCCCCTTCACCAGGCGGTCGCCAAAGCGCATTTCCGACGACAGAAAGTCGGCGCGCGGCCCGAACGGCGGCGGCGGACGTTGACCGTGTGGCGGCGGCTGATCGGGGCCCGGACGCATCGGACCGTCACCCGGAAATCTTCCTGGCCCACCACCAGGTCCTCCCGGACCACCACCCGGCCTCCCAGGCCCACCGGGCCCGCCGCCGCCGGGCCGTTGTGCTACGACGCCGCCAGCGGCAGTCAACAAAATCACAATGATGAAGGCGATGGTTCGTAAGTGCTGCATGACTTCTCCTACATGAATGAGTGCGAGTTGGATTATTGAACGAGACGAATCGCGCGCGCGACGCCATCGTCTCCCATTACAACTTCTGCGCTTACTGAATCACTTGTGTTTTCAAGGTTCACCGGCAAACCGAGACTGACGAGCGCTGAACGCGATAGCCGCACGCGAACGATCGTTCCTGTATCGATGGCTGTCGTTTTTGCCAGATAGGTTAGCGGTATGTATTCGTCCCGAGACTTCGCGACAACGGGTTGATATCCACTCGCTGATTGAGCGGGCTTCATTTTTCGGATCGCATTGCGCTTCTTTCTTACTATTGCGACTGCCGGCGGTTCCATCCCAATCGTGGTGGCTGAGCCAACGTTGTTCGGAGACGGAGTGATGAGCGCCGCGTTGATTGGCAGCTCCAACTGGTGAGACCGCCGCAACAACGGAAGAACAACGGCCAACAAAATTGCGGCAGCGGCGGCTGCGGTTAGCCCCGCCACGATCGGCCAGCGACGACTCCTCCGCTGAGGCATCGGAACAATGTTCCCCGCCGATCGTTCCTGCTCTTGTTCAGCGAACGCAGCCAGCAAATTCGTTTTAACTGACGACGGAGCTGTTTCAGTCTCGGCGTTTGCTGCAAGCAGCAGGCTGGCGCTGACCGCGCGTGTGTCCACTAACTTTCGCGCGCAGTCAGCGCACCACGCTGCGTGGGAGACGCCAGCGTCGCGAGCGGCCGAGAGCATCGGCTGATAATCAGCCAGCTCGGTAACAATTTTGTCGAAGTCTTCGCAGTTCATATTGCTGATTGAACTTTAGCCCCAGTCTCAGGGCCGACCGCGCGTAATAGTTTGAGTTTCTCCGTCAGCAGCGCTCGCGCGCGCGCGAGCCGCGAGCGAACTGTGCCGATCGGACAATCGATGATTTCAGCCGCATCGGCGTAATTCATTTCCTGCAGATAACAAAGAACGATCACTTCGCGAAAATGCTCGGGCAAACTCAGCACGGCCTGTCGCACTAATTCGATCGTCTCTTCTCGCACGACCTCGGCAAACGGATCGTGGTGGCTGCGAAAGTCGTTGCTGTCACCGGCCGACTGATCCTCTAACGAAACGAAACCGCGGTCGCGTTGTAATCGTCTGAACAAGCGGAAGCGCGCCATGCCGTAAAGATATGATTTGACGCTGCCGCGTGTTGGTTCATAGTCCGACCGATCGCGTATCAAAGAAAGAAACACTTCGTGGGTTATATCTTCGGCAGACGAGGGGGAGCCGGTCATCCGCAAGACGTAGCGGTAGATACCGCCCTGTCGCCGGTCGTAGAGTGCTTCGAATGCCTGGGCGTCGCCGCCGAGCATCAATCGCAGTAGGTCTTCGTCGTTAGCAGGAGCAGCCACTTTTCAAACATTGACGCGCTGATTTTTCACTCCCACAAGCTAATGGGCGTGAGCGGGAACAATAGTTCCACATTATTTTCCAGCGGTGGTGGTTGGGAAATTCAAGGAGACAGCGAGCACAGTGATGGCACCGGCTGTCCCACAAATGGCGCGTATTCTAGCGGAGGCGTCGGGAAAGCGACAGTTTTTACGGCTGATTTTTGGAGATTCCAGGCCCGAAGGGCCGTTGGTTAATAGCCACGCCCGTGACAAACAAAGACACCAAACCGATCGAGCGCCGAAGGTGCGACATTCCGACGGAATTCTACTGCCGCACCTTCGGCGCTCAATAATGAATTACTGCTCGAGTCCACGCCCTAACGGACGTGGCTATTAACTGTCGGCCCTTCGGGCCTAGGACTAATATTTCGGCACTCCGGGATCGACTTCATCCGACCAGGCGGTAATTCCACCCTTGAGATTGAGCAGCCGGCCGGGAAAGCCTGCTTTTTTTAGTGACGCAATCGCCATCGCGCTGCGAACTCCCGCTTTGCAATGCAACACAGTTTCCCGCGATGGATCGATCTCGTTCATGCGCGCCACTACCTGGGCCAGCGGAATCAACTTCGTTCCCTCGATGCGCGCGATCTCGTACTCGAACGGCTCGCGGACGTCGATTACCTGGATACTCGAATTCGCCTCGAGCCGTTGCCGAAGTTCGGTCGCACTGATTTCTTCCAAGGCCTCGCGAGGTTCCTCCACCGGCGTGCGCAGTCCACAGAACTCTTCGTAGTCGATTAGTTCCTTGATAGTCGCGTTCTCGCCGCATACGGGACAGTTCGGATCCTTCCGCACCTTAAACTCGCGAAACTTCATACGCCACGCATCGAATACGAGCAGTCGATTCACGAGCGTGTGCTCGGCCCCGAGGATCAGTTTGATAGTTTCCGTGGCTTGAATAGTGCCGACGATTCCCGGCAACACACCGAGCACGCCGCCCTCCGCACAATTGGGCACCAGGCCTGGCGGCGGTGGCTCCGGATAGAGACATCGGTAACAAGGGCCGCCACCATTCGGCGCGTCAGTCCAGAAGACACTTGCCTGCCCTTCAAAACGAAAAATCGATCCGTACACGTTCGGCTTGTGGAGTAACACGCAGGCGTCGTTGACGAGATAACGAGTGGGAAAATTGTATGTGTCATCCACGACGATATCGTAATTTGCAAACAGTGACAGGGCGTTGCTGCTGGTCAGACGGCTGTCGTGCGTTTCGATCTCGATGTGCGGATTGATATCGCGGAGCCGATCGCGCGCCGATTCGATCTTGGGCCGTCCGATGTCCGCAGTTCCGTGAATGATCTGGCGCTGCAGATTTGACGACTCAACGAC
>JBKPNP010001035.1:0-1364 GCA_046732775.1 Acidobacteriota bacterium | reverse complement strand
CGATCTTTTTGAAACGCCGCTTCTATAAACATTTGGCTCCGCTGGAGCCATAAGATTGTTCCGCTCTGCGTGGCCCTAAATGACTGTCGGGCGATCGCACCGGCGTCGACGGCGCGTCCATCCTCGGCTCAGTCGCGTTCCTCGTCGGGACACAGATCATCAATCAGCGAGATAAGCTCGTTGGTTTCAACTGGCTTCGGCACAAACATCTGGAAGCCTGCTTCGAGCGCACGCATTCGTTCTTCGACTCTGACGTAACCGGTAAGGGCGATCGCCGGCGTATCCGCGCCTTGATCGGGCGGCAGCGACCTTACTTTACGAATGAACGTATAGCCGTCCTCATCGGGCATTCCGATATCCGAAATCAAAACGTGTGGCTTCCAGCCGGCCATTGTCGCCAACCCTTCCGCCGCTGAGGAAGCCGTGAGAATGTTTGCGCCGTACTCCTCGAAGAGTCTGGTCAGCATCTCGCGGACATCTGCTTCGTCGTCGATTGCGAGCACGCGCAAACCTTTGAGGTGGTGTTCCTCGTTCCGCGGGGGTTCCTGAGGTGCGGCGGTCGGTTCCGCTGGAGCGACTGTCGTCGTGCGCAACGCGGCTATCGGGACTCTCAGGGTAAACGTGGCGCCGTGTCCGATACCTTCGCTTTCAGCGGTGATAGTTCCGCCGTGCATTTCCACGAGGTGACGCGCAATCGCGAGTCCGAGTCCGAGCCCTCCATGGCGCCGGGTGGTGCTGCCGTCAGCCTGGTGAAAGCGGTCAAACACAAAAGGCAAAAATTCTTTACTGATGCCTTCGCCGGTATCGCTGACTCTGATTTCCGCCACCGAATCAACGCGGCGGAGCCTGACTTCCACCTGTCCGCCTTTCGGAGTGAATTTGACGGCGTTCGTCAAAAGATTCCAGATGACCTGCTGCATACGCGCCGAATCACCTTGAATGCGATCGGCCGCCGGGTCTAACAACAGTTGGAGTTGAACGCCTTTCGCAGTGGCTGCCGGACTGACCACATCGATAGCCGCCTTGATAACCGAGATTAGATCTATCGGTCTGACATCGAGGCGAAGTTTTCCGGAAACGGTTCGCGACACGTCGAGAATGTCCTCGATGATTTGAGCCTGCGAACGCGCATTGCGGATGATCGTCTCCAGAGCATTTTGCGCGTCAGTCTCAGTGAGTTTTCCCGACACGAGCATAGACGACCAGCCAAGGATGGCGTTGAGGGGCGTGCGTAGTTCATGCGACACGGTCGCCAGAAACTCATCTTTTACACGATTGGCTGTCTCCGCTTCGGTGCGCGCTGCCTGTTCTCGTTCTAAAGCACGTTCACGTTCGGCCTCGGCGTTTTTGCGTTCGATCACTAC
>JBKPNP010001034.1:0-3356 GCA_046732775.1 Acidobacteriota bacterium | reverse complement strand
GGATCGGACGGCCGTTTTTCCAAAAACCTTTCCAGCGCGTCACGCGCATCATCAAACTGGCCGGCAGCCAGATAAGTGGCGCCCACTTCGCGCCAGATTTCGTGTTGAGCGTGCGTTACATCGCGCGATACCACCTGCTCGAAATGTCGCACTGCGTCACCATAACGTTTTTCCTCGAGAGCTATTCGTCCTAACTGATAGTGCGCATCGATCTCTTCGCCGTCGATCTCCACCGCCTTCTCAAACCTTGCCCGCGCGGCGTCTAGTTCACCGCGCTGCTGGTGGATTAAGCCCAGGTTGTAGTGTGCCGAAGAGTCCGCCGGATTCAGCGTAGACGCTTCGAGATTTTGTTTGAACGACTCGCGGGCGCGTTGGGAGCGCAGCATTCCGCTCACGTAACCTCTCACCACCATAAACAGCAGGAACAATAGCAGCGGTGACGCGAGCACTGGACTCAATAGCAGCGTCCACAACGGCGAAACGAACAGCGCAATAATCAAGCCGACGAAGGAAATGGCAAAGGCGCGCAACAGCGACGTGCGAAACACTTCGCGCACGCTGAACACAGTCACTAGCAGAAACAGAAACAACTTGACGGAACGAAATAGTCCGGCCGCGACCACACTCGCATCTCTCAGTGCAATCTTAAGTTGCTCGCGAAACTCGAGCGGCAACCGCGTCCAGTTGTCCACCTGGGGCGCTGATTGCAAAGTCTGCGCAACGTATGAAGCTTGAATGCCGCTGAAGTGAAAAAAGATCGCGACCGGGATGGTCACAACGTTTGCGATCACCACCGCGTAAAGAAAAGTAGAAGCGAGTGAAGCGTACTCCTGCTGCAGCAACAGACTGAAGCGCCCGCGCCGTTCAAGCACGTTTGCGACGAACGCGATGATCGGGACCAGCACGCCAGCGATCAGCAGCAGTGAAAGCGCAGATTGAAACAGCAGGCGAATTACGAAGCCGGGGCCGAATGCGCGAAAAGGATTAACGCCCGCTAACGATTGGGTGATTAGCGCGTAAGCGACCTGGCTGACCAGCGCCATCAGGGCGATCGCAGAAAGCGGCGCCCGATCGCGCACTTCTCTGAGACCACGCGCCGGCGCGTAAAAAACCATCGAGAGAAGACGTAGCCAGGCAAGCGTGTTCAAATCAAATCTCAGTTGTAACGTCGTTACTCGGGGCTTTCAAGCGATTCCTGCCCGGGCCGAACTCCCGCGGGCGGCGGCGGAGAAATCAGGTCTTCGTGATGAATCACGCTCGCCGCGCTGGGAGGCCAATAGCGCAATAAAGCTTTCCCATAAATGTATTTCTTCGGCACCAGCCCCCAACTTCTCGAGTCGCTCGAGTTATCGCGGTTATCGCCCATCACAAAATAATAACTCGGCTTCACATAAATCGGACCCTGACTGCGCGTCGATAAGTTTTCCTTCGGATCGAGATACTTCTCTTCGAGCACAGTGCCGTTTATGAGCACGTTCCCTTCACGCATCTCCACCGTGTCGCCCGGCAAACCCACGACACGCTTGATGTAACTCTTGGAAGGGTCTTCCGGAAACCAGAACACCACGATGTCGCCGCGTTCGATCTTGGGCGCCCAACGATACTCGTCGTAGTAGATCAGTTTGTTGACGAAGATTCTTTCGCCGTCGTGCAGTCTGGGAAGCATGGAGGTGCCTTCCACTTTAACCGGCTGCACAATGAACACCACCACGAGCGCGGCAATCATGAGCGCGAACACCAGGTCGCGAAACAATAATCGCGCCTCAGCCCAAAGGCCGTTGCGCGATGCCTGCTCAGGGCGATGAATTTCGATGTCCTTGTCGTCGTTAATATCAACGCCGCCAAACGGCGGTGGACGACGGGTCCTGATTCCAAACATAGGCAAATGATTCCGGCTTTAAAACGCTCAATGGTCGTAACCATTAATATTTTCAGGTTAACTTTCGGCCAATTGCTTGTCAAACATCTGTATGCTTTGGTTCTGGTAACGCAAACTGTCAGTTTGCGTCCGTGTTGAATGCCATCCAACGATCGCAAACTAACAGTTTGCGTTACGAATTCCCGCAATACCCCGCCAACTCACTGCCTTGACAGTCTTCTCTACGCGTCTCTATCATCGCTGCCTTACAAGTTCGTTTCGAAAATCCCCCTGAGATGCGAACGGAGGCAGAACGCCGTGATCAAACTCGATATCATTAACCGCGTGGCAGAAAAGACCGGTGTGCCAAAGATGAAAGCCGAACAGGCGGTCGATGCGCTGTTCCACTCTATGAAAGAAGCCTTGACGCGCGGTGAACGGATTGAGCTTCGCGGCTTCGGCGTGTTTGTGGTGAAGCCCCGCAAACGCGGCGTCGGGCGCAATCCGAGAACAGGCGAAGAGGTTGCCATCCCTTCCGGTAAGACGATTCGCTTCAAGCCGGGCAAGGACCTGCAGGTCAGCGATGGCGCGGTGCTCGATACCGATGCAGATACGGATGACATGGACGACTAAAAGCTAGTCGTTCGTTTGATTGTAAACATGAGGCTAGAGCCGCGGACAGGGTGTCCAGACTCTAGCCTCTCGTCTCAGAACGACATCAATGTCCGAACACATCGAGCCAACCCGCGCCTTCGTGCCGCCGCAAACAGTCGTGCGGCGAAGGCCGGCGGTTGATCGTGAAGAGTTCCACTGGCCCAAACATCTGGCGCTCTTTTCCCTGACCTTTCTGACGACGACGTTCGCCGGCATCCTCTCAGCAGCGCCCGACCTCGACGTTCCGGAGCCCAGGCTTTCGGGCGTCCTCAGTTACGTTTTATACATTCCGGAATACTACCGGCGTCTGGTTACCAGCGTTTTGTGGCAGGCAGCCACGAATCCAGAGTTACTCAAATCGGGATTGGCTTTTTCAACCGCGTTGCTCACCATACTTACAGCGCATGAAATGGGACACTATCTTGCGTGTCGCTTCTATCGCGTTCGCGCCACGCTGCCGTTTTTTATTCCCGCACCACCGTTGTTTCTCGCGGGAACGTTTGGCGCGTTCATAAAGATGAAGTCGCCGATACCTTCGCGTCGCGCTTTGTTCGACATTGGTTTGGCCGGACCGCTCGCCGGGTTTATTGCGTTGCTGCCTGTGGCGATCGTCGGAGTTTTGACTTTGAATCCAGGGCCGGCACAGGTAACCGGCGAAACGATCGTCTTTAACGATCCGCTGTTGTTCCAGCTGGTAGCGAAGCTTGGGGGTATCAACCTCAGGGACGCGGCTCCGAATCCATGGTATCTGGCAGCCTGGATTGGATTGCTGGTAACTAGTTTGAACTTAATGCCGGTGGGCCAACTGGACGGCGGGCATGGGACGTTTGCGATCTTTGGTCAA
>JBKPNP010001033.1:0-2991 GCA_046732775.1 Acidobacteriota bacterium | reverse complement strand
GCAGTGGTGGACGGCGCTGGCTGTGCTACTGCTGGTTTATTTCTACGCGCATTACGGTTTCGCCAGCATCACTGCACACGCCACTGCGATGTACACGCCATTTCTGGTCGTGACGCTCGCGGCGGGTGCGCCACCCTATCTAGCCGTGCTGTCGCTCGCCTACTTTTCCAACCTCGACGCTTCGTTAACGCACTTTGGCACTACGCCCGCGCCGATTTATTTCGGAGCGGGCTACGTAAAGCAGCGCACCTGGTGGATGTTGGGACTGATCACGTCGTTCATAACTATTGCGATATGGACGGTTTTCGGATTTACGTGGTGGAAAATTTTGAAATTATGGTAACGCCGGCAAACAGGGAGTAACGATGGCGGGATATTCAGGCACACCACTCGTCAGGAAGCTTGGTTTTAAGCCAGGGTTTCGCGTCGCGTTTGTGAACGCGCCTAACGATTTCGCAGCTGAGCTTGGTGAACTACCTGAAGACACTCGACTTGTCACTGGAAAACTGAGCAGTCCGCTCGACTTGATCGTACTTTTTGTAACCTCTCAGAAAGCAATGAAGTCTGAGTTTCCAAAGTTTGCAAAGAAATTGGCAAGCAATGGGATGCTCTGGGTGTCGTGGCCGAAGAAATCGTCAGGAGTAGTGACTGATATCACCGAAAATATTATCCGCGACATCGGACTTGCTGCCGGACTTGTCGACGTAAAAGTTTGCGCAGTAAACGAAGTATGGTCAGGACTAAAGTTTGTTTATCGTTTGCGGGACCGTGAGTCGCGCTAAGATTTAGTTGCTGCCGTAGGAAAAGATTTTTCTTGATCATGCGCGCGTCAAGAACCTCACGATTAAGGGCAAACAATTTTTCCGCTTAGCATCGAATAATTCCAACAATAATTCGCGGAACTTTTCGCGCGCGCCTACTTATGGTAGGACCACTGCGATGCGTGTGGAAAGTATTGCGCGAAACAGAGGGCGAACGGTTTATGGCTTAAAACAAAGTGCGCGCTTTTTCAGGCAGAATCGCAGCAACGAAAATTTATTCTTTGCGTTGTTCACTTTATTTTCAGTTTAAGAATGTTCTTTATGCGATCAGATATCTTCTCGCAACAGAGACGTTTGCAAATTGAAAAGTTGCACACACGACACCACGCAGATGCAAATTGCTTTTCATCTTCAATGGACCACCTGACACCGAATTAGGGGTTGCAAAAACTTTTTCGATCACTATAATGCGACTCCCTCGCTGGAAGCGATGATTTGTCAGTAGTGAAGCGTTGCGTTGAATGTCGTTCCTGGTTGTTTGCGTTCGTAGGTATTTGCTCTTATAAATTTTTGACGGCCCCCCGCCAACCTGCTGCGCGATTCCAATCAGGCTCCGTGAGCCCTCCTTCAAAACGGTTGAAGAAGCTCAGACAATTCCCGAACTCCTGTTTGCAATAGAGTTCGTTCGCCAACAATAAACAACGCCCATCTGCATGCCCGGGAACTCTCTCAACCCGGATAAGGACACGTGTTTTCTTCCAGTGACAAATCCCTGAATCGGAGCGTGAGATGACACAAGAAGCTGCGGTGTCCCGCAAGAATTGCCCTATTTGTTCGCTGGATTTGCCAATCTCAGATTTTGGCGTTTGCCGCGCGAGAAAAGACGGAAGAAATCTTTACTGCAAAGGTTGTATCCGCAAGAAAGTAACTGATAGCCGCAGGGCACTTAAAGAATATCGTTCGAGTCGAAAGCGCAGTGTTGGCCAGCCGGCGGCTGATGCCTCATGGAACTCAAACGGCGCCGAAGCCCTACAGGCAAATAGTTATGCGCGATTCTTAAACAAGCTTTCGCCGGTCGAGCGCGTCCGCGAAACAATTCGCAAAGGCGCCAGAACCCAAAAAGAGATTCGCAAGGCGGCCGGACTTGGTGACGATGAAGTAGGCGAAGCACTCGCCAGTCTCCTGCTATGGACGCGTGAGATCAAAACGCAGATGATAGATAACAATCGTCATTACTTCATTAACGAGACGGACGTCTTACCGGTGCGCGACGCGGCGCCCAATATTCCCGGCCGTAAAAAGGATGTCCCCAGTTCGTTTAGTGCAATACCTGGATTGATGCCGGGCAGAACTCCCGAAGGCGAAGAGAGAGAGCCACAAAAGGTCGGAGGTTGGGTGGCAGCCTAATCTGCCGAAGGCTGAGGGTCGTTCTGGAGTACCGCCTTTTAGGATTAGCCGATTAGTTCGCTTAAAAGGCGGGACTCCGAACGAAGAGCGGTTACTCAGCAAACGCTGCTAAGACCTCGCTCGCGTGTTCGTCAGGCTTCACTTTTTCGAACACCTTCTTGATTTTCCCTTTTTCGTCAATCAGGTAGGTTATTCGTTTCACTCCCATGTAGGTGCGACCCATAAATTTCTTCTCGCCATAAACTTCATAAGCGTCGGCGATGGCGTGATCAGGGTCGGCCAACAGTGTAAAAGGTAGTTTGTATTTGGCGGTGAATTTCTTGTGAGAGGCCTCACTATCAGTCGAAACTCCAAGCACCTTAATGTTTTGTTTCTTAAACTCTGCAAACGAGTCGCGAAACGAACAAGCCTCTTTCGTGCAACCAGGCGTATCATCCCGGGGATAAAAATAGAGCACGATTCTTTGACCGCGCAGGTCCTTTAATCGGATCGTCTCTCCATTGGCGTCGCTGGCTACAAAATTTGGGGCGGCAGATCGCTCTTTGAGCATTGCATCTTGCTCCTGTCCTTTGAGATTAGCCGGATAGTCGGGTACAAAGAGCGCTCATCTTAAGGCCAGCGACTCCGACGCGGCAACAACTTACCATGCCACTCAAAATGAAAAACAAAGCGAAAGCCAGCTATTGGATGGTGAAGCAGGAACCGGAAACCTATTCCTGGGATGATTTCGTTAACGACGGCCGCACTGACTGGACGGGCGTGCGAAATTATCAGGCGCGCAACAACTTGCGCGAAATGACGACAGGCGACCGCGTACTTTTCT
>JBKPNP010001032.1:0-5585 GCA_046732775.1 Acidobacteriota bacterium | reverse complement strand
CGCGCGGTAGAAGTAGTACTCGGCTGTGTATGCCACCTCCTGCCGTTCGCCGATTACTGTCCCCGGCGCCGTTGGGGCGACGCCTCCAGTCGTGTTTACCCGCTGCACAAACGTGACTGAACTGAAAATACCTGAACCTTCAGTTGATACTTTCTTGAGTATCAACCAGGGAATGGCTGTCGAATCCGGTGTGCATCCTTTGCCGGGAATACGCGCCGCCACCACTTTGCTGCCGCTGTTGCTTTCCCAGGTGGGCCCAACGTAGTGTGTGCCGACTTCGCCGTTGTAACGTGCGTCGGCGAACAACGTCGCCACCGGCTCGACAAAGACCCAGCTGCTGCCGTTCCAACTGTAAGCCTGAACGCCCATCGCGTAGGTGCGAAAGGCGAGGCCATTTCCCTCCTCCACCTGCAAACTCTCGCAGCCTGCAGGCAAGGCCGGTCCGGTGCTTAACGCGCTCGCGCGTGCGACCGTGACGTTAGTTGATGAGAGCCCGCCCGTCGCGAGCAAAACTACCAGCGCGGCCACCCGCCCTGTGTTCATATACCGCATTACTTTTCTCCTTGTGATTTGCATGTTTAAAAACCTGAGTCTCAATTCGTCGCATTGGGCGACGAGACTTTCGCTGTTCGCGGGCGACGTTTCGCGTTAACAAAACGCCGGCGCGATTTGCTGAATTCGTTCCTTTAACTCCGGCAAGAGGCCTTCCAACGCCGCCTGGAAATTCGGGTGAACCATGCCTGATCCCAGGTAGGTCCAGCGATTTGCCTGGAGTTGCACTTCGACAAATTTCTCGCGTTCGCTCTCCGTCAAGGTGCGTTTCGTGGCGCGCTCGAAGGATTCAAGATCAAACTGCGTCTGAGCGACCAGTCCGTCTGCAATGAAGCCGCCGATTTCCAGGTACTCCTCAAACGCACTTTCAATCTGCTTTCGGCTGCGGCCTTCAGCGAGCGCTTCAGCCACCAACACGTCGAGCTTGGCGTGTTGCGCTTCTTCCATCCAGTGATGCTTCAAGAGACTCGAGAATTGTGGGTCCAACTCCTGATCGTCCTTGACGCCTTCGAGGTAGTGCTGCTGGGTCATCCACTCGATCTGCAGAATCGCCAACGCCACTGCCAAAGGATCGTGCGCCAGAATCGCCTTGCCGATGGCGTCGGCAGGACCAATCACTCCACAATCAACGCCAAAGCCACTCTGAAACTCTTCGCGAAATCGTTTGAAGAGGTGAATGTGCTTGGCTTCTTCGCCTGCGAACTGCAACAGTGCCCGAATGCGATAGTCGTCGCCGTTGAGGTGCGGGCGCGCGTGATCCAGCAAAAACGGCAGGATGAATTCCTCGACCACTACGAAGATGCTGAGATAGGAGTTACCTCGAACCTGATTCAGAATCCGCTTCTCATCTGCGTTTAGAAAATCGAGCGGCTGAACACGCGCGAGGGATTCAGGCATGAACGGCTTTGAAAAATCCAGCTTCTTGTCGCCGCCGATAATGTCTTCGATGCGCCAGTTAACTTTCGCCGAAGCAGCCAGCGCCGCCTGGTACGAATAACCATTGGTGTTCATCACCATTTCACTTGCTGTACTCATATATCCTCTTTCTTTTGTCGGTTACGTTATCTTCCCGCGAACTCGTACCCCACCTTTCCATGCGGCGTTCCGGCGAGTTCGCCTTGTCTCTCGAGGTCGGCTCAGTGCCTTCCCGATCTCAAGTGCGCAGGCGGGACGAAAAAACCGTCATCCGGCAAAAATGTTTTTTGCGAAGCGACCGGGGCGGCGGCCTAAGTAATTGCCGAAACGATATGTTAGATTTGCGTCGTTCAAGCTGAGCGCCCGCGCTGGAGACCCCCGCGATGACCGCAGCCTCGCCACAAGACGTCACACAATTGCTCGCAGCCTGGAGCGAAGGTGATGAAGCAGCCCTTGAACAACTGGTTCCCATCATTCAAGCCGAACTCCGCCGTCTCGCCACCCACTATCTGAAGCGCGAACGCCCCGGCCACATACTGCAAACCTCCGCGCTCGTTAACGAAGCTTACGTGCGTTTGATTAACTGGAAGACTGCGCGCTTTGAGAACCGGGCTCACTTCTTCGGCGTCTCAGCGCAGTTAATGCGACGCATCCTCGTGGACTTCGCGCGCGGACGGCCGCGCATAAAAGACGATTCCGTCCGCCACGTCTCGCTGGATGAGGCACTGTCGGTTTCCAAAGATACGGACGCCGACATCGTGGCGCTCGACGAGGCCCTTGACGAACTGGCAGAAAGAGATCCGCGTAAGGCCCGGATAGTTGAGCTGCGTTTCTTTGGTGGCTTGACTGTGGAGGAAACCGCGCAGTTTCTCGACATCTCACCGGCGACAGCGTTGCGCGAATGGAACAAAGCGAAAGCCTGGCTTTATAGAGAGTTGAGCGCCCCCCAGCCCCATGCCGACTGAGAGATGGGAAGAAATCGATCGAGTTTTCGACGCGGCGTTGGACCTCGACGCGTCGGACCGCGCTGCCTTTCTCGACAAGGCCTGCGCCGGTGATGACGAACTGCGACGCGAGGTGGAATCCCTGCTGGCGGCGCATCAGCGCGCGGACAAGTTCATCGAGTCGCCGGCGATGGAACACGCGGCGCGATCCGCTGCTGCGAGGGGCGATACGTTCTTCGCGCTCGGACGAACCATTGGCCCTTATCGCGTCGTCGCTTTGCTCGGCATAGGAGGTATGGGCGAGGTTTACGTTGCCGAAGACGAACGACTCGGCCGGCGCGTAGCCTTAAAACTTCTGCCGCCCGAATTCACTCACAACGCCGAACGTATTCGTCGTTTCGAGCGCGAAGCGCGCACTGCCTCAGCACTAAATCATCCGAACATCGTCACGATTTACGATGTGGGCCAGAGCGACGGCACTTACTTCATCGCCACCGAATTAGTTGAGGGTCAAACTCTCCGCGAGCTGATGCTGGCCGGTCACCAGGAACTCAAAGTGTCGCTGAACATAATCGGCCAGATCGCTGACGCTTTAGCCGCCGCACACGCCGCGGGAGTTGTTCATCGTGACGTCAAACCCGAAAACATCATGGTTAGGCGAGACGGCTACGTGAAGGTTCTTGACTTCGGCTTGGCCAAATTGACGGAGCGAGAAACTACGCAGCGTGACGCTGATAACAGCACGCTAATTCAACATACCGAGACCGGCGCCGTGATGGGCACGGCTGCCTACATGTCACCGGAGCAGGCACTCGGACAGGAACTCGATCACCGTACCGATATTTTCAGTCTCGGCGTGGTGTCCTATGAATTGGCCTCAGGAAAGCATCCCTTCCGCGGACCAACTGCGGCGGCTACTTTCGCGGCGTTGTTAAATCGGGAGCCTCCTCCTATAGCGGAATCAAATCCGGATCTCTCTCCGGAACTCGAACGCATCATCGGCAGAGCGTTGGAAAAAGATCGCGAGTTGCGTTACCAGACGGCTTCCGACCTGCACGCAGACTTGAAACGCTGGCAGCGTGCTCAGGAGTCGTCGCCGAAGACTTCCTCGTTCGTAAATTTGCGCGCACAGAGGCTGGCGCGACTAAGCCGCGCGCGCGTAACCGAAACTGTAGTCGCCGCGATCGCCCTGATAGTTATCGCAGCTTTCGTTTTTGTCGCCATGCGACGCCTGCCACCTCAACCAATTGCCCGGCCCGTCAAGAATCTCAGTTTCACGCAGTTAACTGATCAGTCGGGAGCGGAGTTTTTTCCCAGCCTCTCGCCGGACGGCAAATCCGTAGTCTACGCGAGTAAAGCTTCAGGCAATTGGGACTTGTACGAGCAAAGGATTGGCGGGAAAAATCCGCGGAACCTGACAGCGGACGCAAAAGCTGACGACACGCAGCCGGCTTACTCACCCGATGGAGACCGGATCGCGTTTCGCTCAGAGAGAGAGGGCGGGGGTCTCTTTGAAATGGGAGCCACCGGCGAGTCAGTGAAGCGGCTGACTGACTTCGGCTATCACCCGGCCTGGTCTCCGGATGGTCGCGAAATCGCTTTCTCGACGCACAACATCGAAGACCCGAATGATCGCACTTTGGAGCGCAGCGATATCTGGATTGTCGACGCCAGCACCGGAGCAAAGCGGCAACTGACGGGCGAGTCGGTGGGCGACGCAGCCCAGCCACAATGGTCCCCGTCCGGGGCGCGTATTGCCTACTGGAGCAGGCGCAAAGGCGGACAGCGCGATCTCTGGACCATCGCGGCCACTGGCGGGACACCTCTCGCGGTCACCGATGATGTGGACTTCGACTGGAATCCGGTTTGGTCACCCGATGGAAAATACCTCTACTTCTCCAGCGACCGTGGCGGACAAATGAATCTCTGGCGAGTGCCCATTGAAGAACAAACCGGAAGAGTCACCGGGCCACCCGAATCACTCACAACCCCATCGCCTTATGCCGAGCACTTGAGTTTTTCACGCGACGGGCGGCGCGCCGTGTATGTCAGTCAGATCAGCAGCAAGCACATTCTGAAAGCGGAGTTCAATCCCGACACGGCCGCGCTGACGACCGCGCCAGTAGCCGTAACCGAAGGATCGAAGCATACGGCGCAACCCAATCTTTCTCCGGACGGCCAGTTCTTCGTATACAGCACGCAGGGTGACAAGCAGGAGGATCTTTTCATCATCGACAAGGACGGTGCCAACCCGCCGCGCCAGTTAACTGACGATCACTTTAAGGATCGGCATCCGCGCTGGTCGCCGGATGGGAATCGCATTGTCTTTTATTCGGATCGCGGCGGCACTTATGAAGCCTGGACGATTAATCGAGATGGCAGCGGGCTCAAGCAAATTACTTTCAACAATGGCCTCACCGTGATCTATAGCTTCTGGTCGCCGGACGGATCGCGGCTCGCCTACAACCTCCGCGACGAATCGTGCTGGATTATCGAAGCGGATAAGCCGTGGGCCGAGCAAACGCCGCAGCGCGTGCCCGATCCTCCCGACAACAGCGGACTGTTTCGCGCCTTTTCCTGGTCGCCGGACGCTCGCAAACTGGCGGGCTGGATCAACTCGCCGGCCGACAAAGTCGGCCTCATGCTTTACACGTTTGAGACGAAAAGCTTTGAGCGACTCACCAATTTTGGTTCCCGGCCCATCTGGTTGCACGATAACCGCCGAATGATTTTCAGGGATGCCGGAAAACTTTTCCTCGTCAACGCCGAAACAAAGAAGGTTCAAGAGATACCACTTCAGTCGCCTTATCCCGTTATCGAATACGGGCTCACTGGGGACAGCCGCATGCTGTACTACACGCTTCTTTCCACCGAAGCCGATGTCTGGTTAATAGATTTGCAGTAGTTCCTTTTGCATATCAAGGTTTCACCGCTGTGAGTCGTGCCGCTCTCTGTGCCACCTCTGTGATCTCTGTGCCTCGGTGGTGGAGAAACGCTAACAACACTCACCACGGAGGCGCAGAGAACAGAAGCTACACAGAAGGTTGGTCATTACCTCCCGATTCGATACAAGCGGTTTGCAGTCGCTAGGTAGAGAGTGTCGCCGGCCGCGGCGGGACGTGAATAGAGCGGTGCATCCATCTCGATCTGCGCCAGCAATTCCTTACGCCGTCC
>JBKPNP010001031.1:0-4835 GCA_046732775.1 Acidobacteriota bacterium | reverse complement strand
AGCCAGCAACCAGCGGCCGTCGCGTTCCACCAGCGTGAACGTTTCCATGCCCTCGCCGTTCTGAAACTTGGTGCGATAGCTGACGATGTACGCGTGACCCTTCAACGGCCCGCCAGAATTTTGTTGTTCCGACGCAGACTGCATCATGCGGCTCTCGACCGGACCAAGTTTCGTTCTTAGCGTCTTGAAAGCGGCGTTCGACTCTTCCAACGTACTGTGATCACGCCACAATTCCGATGCCTCGTTGTAAATCTTGTCGTAACGCTCAGCGGCAATTTCGTCGCTCAAACTATTGATGGTTGACTCCACCGCAGCCGGAACAGTCTTCGCTCCCTGGTTCGTTGCACAACCTGTGGCGATCGACAACGCGATGAGCAGTACCGTTGAAATCAGAAATGGCGAGCACCTGCCTGACGTCGACGTCATCGACACGTCATCATGCGTCATTCCTCAAACCTCAATCCACGGCGTGGGTTCTTTGGGAAATGACAGGCTGATTTGAGTGTCTCCATGAAACAGCGGAAAACGTTCCTGTAAGGCTACTTCGGCAGTGATTTTCGCCAGATAAGGATTGTTCGCGCGTTGCGAGAGATGTGTTAACACCAGATGTTGGGCGACGCCGTCGAAGCCGTCGGTTATCCAATCGGCGAGGTCTTCGTTTGACAGGTGACCGAGGCGCGAGAGGATCCGCTGTTTCAATTCCCAGGGATAAACATCGCAAGCCTTGAGCATGTCGCGGCTGTGGTTCGACTCGATCACGATCGCCGCACAGCCGCGCAAGCGTTCGCTCACGAGCGTGGTGATGTGACCGAAGTCCATCAAGGTCGCGATCTTTACGCCCTGATGAGTTGCAGTAAAACCAAAATTGTCGACCGCATCGTGTGGGATCGTGAACGGATGAAAGTCGATCTCGCCGATACGAAAGTCTCTGCTCGACTCGATTTGCTCGACGCGATGTTCCAGTGCTTTAGCGCGTTTGCGCGGCTCATCATCGTTAACATTGGTGCGCTCGCTGATGTAGGCGTCGCAGGTTTGCGCAGAAATGTAGACGGGACAATCGACGGTGCGTAGCAGTACGCGCAAGCCGCCGGCGTGGTCGCCGTGTTCATGTGTGACCAGCACAGCGTCGAGACGTTGCACGTCTTCGCCAACCATCGCGAGACGACGCGCCAGCTCTTTGGCGCTCAGTCCCGCGTCGACCAGCACGCGTGTTTCGCCGGCAACGATCAAGACCGCATTACCCGTTGATCCGCTGCCGAGAACGGTGAGTTTCATGTTCAGGAATTAAGTAACTAAGAACCAACAAACTCCGAAAGTGTAGAAGGAAACTTTAGCATGCAAAACGCGAAACGGCTATACGGTTGGTTTCGTTTTTTAACACCGAAGGTGTTGGCTAACTCCAGCCCAGGTTTCCTACCCTGGGAGAACTTATCCACTAATATCCTCTTTTACTCCGCGGGAGTTAAGGACGGGCGAAACTCCTTCAGAGTTAGGCCTTCATTGGTAGCTGATTACCCAGGGTAGGAAACCCTGGGCTGAAGTTAGCGAACACCTTCGGTGTTAATAAATTTTCTTAGATCGTCAGGCGGGAGCGGTCGACGTTGAACCCATTGAGATTGCCGAGAGCGCCGAGCGCGATCTTGTCGCTGTGGAAAAACTGCTGCGCGACGCGCTGCATATCCTCAGCGGTAACGGCCTCCATCTTCTCGATGACTTCCTGAGGCGAGATGCGGCGGCCGTGGATGATTTCCTGGCGCGCGAGCGCGCTGACGCGGGCGCTGGACGACTCAAGGCTGAGCAGGATTGAGGAAAGCGCCTGTTCCTTTGCGAGGTTCAGTTCTTCTTCCGGAACACTTTCATTGACGACGCGGCGCATTTCATCAAGCGATATGTTTAGTACCTCATCGAGGTGTTCGGGAGACGTGCCCGCATAGATGGTAAACACGCCAACATCCGAGAAGGTGCTGCCGCCGGCGCCAACCGAATAGGCGAGGCCACGCTCTTCACGCACCGTTTGCCACAGACGGCTGGAGGTGCCACCGCCCATCACGGACGCAAGCATGCTGGCGGCGTAACGGTCAGCATCTTTCGCGTCAGGCCACGGCGTCGCGATCACTAAATGCGCCTGCTCCAGTTCCTTTTTGTGTTCAATCAAGATGGGAGCGGCGGGCGTTGGTGACTGCTGCTCAACCTGATTAGTCGCCGTCGCCGCACCCTGAAAACAATTGACGACGACGTCCACCAGCTCCTCATGTTCGACATTCCCCGCCGCGGCCACTACGAGATTTGCGGGTGAAAACTCCAGGGCGTGGAACGTAGTCAGCTTGTCTTGATCGAAGGACGAAACTGTTTCTTCGGTGCCTTCGATCGGACGACCCAGCGAGTGTCCCGGAAAATATGCGGCATTGAAGAGCTCGCCCAGAAGTTCGTCAGGCGTGTCTTCGACCATCTTCATCTCTTCGAGGATTACTTTCTGCTCGCGATCGAGATCGGTTTGGTCAAACCTGGGATTCGCCAGGATGTCTGAAAGTAAGTCCAGCGCCCGGCTCAGGCTCTTGTCCGCAACCTTTAGGGCGAAACCAGTCATCTCATGGGTCGTAAACGCATCCAGATTTCCCCCGAGCCGATCCGACTCAATAGCTATGTCGCGAGCACTGCGGCGATGAGTACCTTTGAAAACGGCATGCTCGATGAAGTGGCAAATTCCGTTTAGTTCGGGAGCCTCGTGGCGGGAACCCCTGCGAACCCAGATTCCGGCCGTCACCGAGCGCAAGCCGGGCATGTGCTCAGTCAGTACCGTAATGCCGTTAGGGAGCCGGGTTAAGCGGACTTCGTCAATCATGCAATGCAAAAACGGACAGGAAAAAATTAGAACGCGGGGATCGTAGCACGGGGGTAACCCGCGACCAAAAGGCCCCAAATAACGGCCAAAATAGTGGGTCAATTGCTTGACAGCAGTTTGATTTGTGGCGGAAAATGCGGGGCATCCAAAGGTTCTGGTAAGTCTCCTGGCCTGAACCCGTTCGCCCTTTTTCCGCTATTGCGAGAGGTCGCTGCGGACGATGGCAGAGTCTTAGGAGACTTCTTCCTATTTTGACCAATAAGTCACAGGCGGTTGCTTCATACGTTCCTTGATAGGGGACGTGAGGAGGTTTCGTGGCGATGAAGAATTTCAGCAGCAGGATTTTTAGCAGCAGAATAATGGGGAGAAGAATTTTTGGTTTGGTGTTTGCGGTGATGTCTTTCGGAGTTTGTTTCGAAGCATCGGCGGCGACCGTTGGCAAAACAAACCTCGCGACGATCACCGGCGCGGTTCTCGATAACAAAGGGAATCCAGTTTCCGGTGCGGTGATCTCGGTGCTGCGCGAAGGCGCTGCTCGAGTGATCAAGGAAACGCGTAGCGACGCTGCCGGCCGATTCACTGCGCGCATTTTGCCGGGCCGTTATGGCATACGGGCAATGGCGATTGGCTTTAACGAAGTGATCTTCTCCTCGGTTGAAGTTCGCGCATCGCAGGAACTTGTTTACCGTTTCAACCTAGAGCCGATCGGTGCCGGTAAAACTTTGCCTGAGCGGCGCAAAGATCGCGATGATGTGAAATGGATTTTGCGTTCGGCCCAAACCCGGCGCTCGATTTTCCAGGTCCAGGAAGATGACGCCGCAGACATTGAGGCGGCGCTGGGAACGGCGACAGCCGACGCTGAAACGCCAACCGACGACATTCCCGCGGACAATTCAGAACCAGACAGCCATCGCAGTGATCGCCGCATTCAAGGCGTTGTCGAATCCTATTTCACCAGCAATTCATTCGGTCCCGCTTCTCCGGGGCTGAACTTCGCGGTGGCCGCCTCACCAAACGATCGAGTGGAACTCATCTTCGCCGGCCAAACGACGCCAGGCAGCGGTCCCGAACGTTTTGAAGCCAGCACGCATGTGCGCGCGGGCGTCCACCACCGGCTCGGCATTAGCGCCGGCAGCGTTCATTTCAATGCGCCCGTCTGGATGTCCACACGCACCGAAGACCTCAACAACGTCGCCGTACGTCCCGGACAAATTTCAGTCAGGGCAATCGATGAATGGATAGTGCGCGACGGCATCGTGGTGGTGCTGGGACTCGACTACTCACGTTTCATTGGCGCCGGTGGCGCACACTCGATCAGCCCCCGCTTCGGCATTCAATACGACGTGAACGCGCGTACGCGTTTGCGTGCAGGTTATGCGCCGGGTGGCGACGAAGACGCGGTGCAAAGTCTGGCGGTGTTTGAAGACACGTCGATCGCTTTCAAGGATGCTACCAGACGACCAATCGCTTACGTCGATGGTCGGGCGGTGATGGATCGCAGTCATCGTCTCGAGTTTGGAGTTGAACGGATACTCAGCTCCAGCTCCAACCTTGAAGGCACAGCTTTTTTCGACGTCACGTCAAATCGCGGTGTCGGTTTATTGAGCACGCCGATGACTGCGTTTTCCGGTGACGCCGGTGACGCCTTCATCAATGTCGCGAACCAACAAGGTTCGTCCCAGGGAATGAGGCTCGTTTACACTAAACGTCTTAACCGCATGTGGACCGCATCAGGCGGATTTGCCTTTGGTCGCGGACAACGACTCGCCTCCGGAGACATTTCCGAACCGACCGATATTTTCGAAAGCGGCTTTTTCCAAACTGCGGCGCTGCAACTCGGCGTGGATTTGGGCCCGGGCACGAACATACGCACGGTGCTGCGCTTCTCGCCAAATGCCACCGTGTTTGCCATCGATCCTTTCGCCGGACGACTCGCTGTTTACGATCCCTCGTTAAGCGTACAAATAACGCAAGACCTCCCCAGCTTTGGCCT
>JBKPNP010001030.1:0-5130 GCA_046732775.1 Acidobacteriota bacterium | reverse complement strand
TTGACGCGACCGTTCACATCGAAAGTGCCGCTTGAAGTGCCGCCTACCGGCTGCGTCAGCGTGCGGGTGGCTGCCACCGTGATGTCGCTGCTGGTTAAGGCCAGCGCGCCATTCACCGTGTTGTCGAAGCTCATCGCCAAGCCGTTCGCGTTGCCGTTCGTCAGGTTGTTAAAGGTGGTTGCCGTCGTGCCGCCAATGGATTGCCCGGCGCCGCCATCGAACGTCACCGTGCCCGAGCCTGCGGTGAATGAACCGCCGTTGTTCGTCCAGTTACCGGCGACTGTAATTGCCGTGGCCGTTCCCGCCGTGAAGTTGCCGAGCGTCAACGTCACGTTGCCGTTAATGTCGAGCGCCGTCGTGCTGGCGATAACCGACAGGCTTGAACCACCGGCCTTGTTGACGGTGAAGCCCTGGAACGTTTGCGTGGTGGCCGTGCCGCCAATCGTCTGGGCCACGCCGGCATTGAAGTTGACGGTGCCGGTGCCCGGCGTAAACGTACCGCCGTTGTTCGTCCAGTTACCGTTGCAGTTGATCGTCGCTGCAGTACCGGCTGCGAACGTGCCGGTAGTGAGCGTCAGATTGTGCAGCGTCAAACTACTAGTGCTGCCGCCGACGTCAAGCGTACCTGTCTTATTGACCGTGACGTCGTTGAAGGTTTGCGACGCTGACGTGCCGCCGATTGTCTGACCGGCGCCGCCGTTGAAGTTCACGAGGTTGCCGTTCGGCGTGAACGTGCCGCCGTTGTTCGTCCAGTTGCCTGAGACGTTGATGGTGGTCGCGTTCGTGCCGGCGAGCGTTGCCCCGCTATCAATCTGCACGTTGTTGTAGGTGCTGCTCGAGGTGAATGTGCCAGCCTGCACACGCAACAGACCCTGAACCGTAAGACCCGCAAAGCCGAGCGTAGTTGTCGGGTTGTTCAGCGTCAGATTGTTGTAAGTGGTGAACCCACTGGGCAGCGTCTGTGCAGCTGAGCCGTTGTATTCAACCGTGCTGCCGGTGATCGTGTAAGTGCTCGCGCCCGGCGTGAACACGCCGGCGATCTTGATGGTGTTTACCGGATCGAGCGTACGCGCTACTGCGCCGGTGCTGGTCAGGTTGTTATAAGTGAAGCCGGGGATTGTTTGTGCCCCCGCGCCATTGAAGTTGATGGTGCTGCCGGTGATGGTGTGACCGGTGGCTGTGCCCGGCGTGAACGTTCCCGCGATACCGATGGTGCCCGTCGAGGCCAGCGTCTTATTAAAGTTGCTGAAGGTCAGGTTGCCATAATTGGCGGCCAACACCGTCGCTTGCCCGTTCGACTGTTGATTGTAGTTAACCGTTCCCGTCGCACCACTCGTCAAGCTGCCGCCCGTCGCCGATGCGGCGCCATTCAGAGTCAACGTGTTAGTGCCAACACCGAGTGCTCCAGCGGTTAAGGTCAGGCTGTTGAGCACCGTCACATCGCCGCCGAGGTTTGCACCAGCCGCGTTGTTAAGTGTCAGGCCGTTGAAGAACGCAAACGCCGGAATCGTTTGCAGCGCGGAACCATTAAAGACGACTGTGTTCGTCGGGTTCGCTGTCCAGGTGTTGCCGGTGACGCTCGGGTTGAATACGCCCGCGATACCAACGTTGCCGTTGCCGAGCGTAATTGCCACCGCACGGTTCCCGCTGATCGTCAGGTTGTTGTAGTTGAACGCCGGTATCGTCTGCGCAACAGTGCCGTTGAAGTCGACCGTGTTGTTGGTGATGATGTAGTTGCCGGTAGTGAACGTTGCCGTTGGTGCAAACGTGCCGGCGATCCCGATCGTGCCGCCATTAACCAAGGTCACGCTGTTGGTGGTACGCGCACCGCTGATGTTCAGGTTGTTGTAGTTAAACGTCGGAACGGTTTGCGCACCGGTGCCGTTGAAGTCGATCGTGCTGCCGGTAATTGTGTGACCGGTCGTCACGCCATTGACGTTGAAGGTGCCGGCGATCCCTACGGTGCCGGTCGACGGCAGCACCTTGGTGAAGGCGCTGAAGGTCAGGTTTCCGTAGTTGGCCGCGATCACACCTTGCCCGGCGCTGCTCTGGTTGTAGTTGACAGTTCCTGTGGGCGAGCTCGTCAAACTGCCGCCGACAACGGTCACGCCATTGTTAATAGTGAGCGTGTTGGTACTGACTGCCAGCGCTCCGGTCTGCAGTATCAAGGTGCCGTTCACTATGGTGTTGCCCGCGTTCAAAGTGACGCCGCTGCCATTCGTGATCTTTAGATTATTGTAGGTGGTAGTGCTCGCGGTTTGCGCCGCGGCGCCAATGTATTCCACCGTCAAATTAGTCAGCGTCTTCGTCGTCATTGTGTACTGCTGGAAGAAGCTGTCGGCTCCCGTTCGCGTCACACGCGCGGTGCCCGTGCCCGTCAAGGTGCCGGCGCCACTGATAACTGCGCCGGCAACCGGCGCAAGGATCGCATTCGCGCCATTGATGTTCAGTGTGCCACTGACAGCGAAACTATTGTTGAGCGTCAGCGGGTTCGTGGTGTTGGAATCTGTCAGGTTAAAGAACGTGATCGCGCTGGCGTTGGTGATACTTTGCGCCGGCGCTGAGCCGTTGAAATTGAAGGTACTGGTGCCGGCATTAAACGTCCCTGAGCCAAAGTTAAAGTTGCCGCCCACGTTCGTCGTGCTGTTGTTACCGGTGAAATTGGCGGTCCCGGTCATGATGAAATTGGTCGGGGACATCGCACTGCCGGCGCTATTGGTCCAGGCGCCGTTTGAGGTTATCTCCAGGTCGCCTCCGATGGTGGTATTGGTACCGGTAAGGGTTACAGTGCCGGCTGCGGAAATACTGCTGCCGGCGGTAGTTGCCGTGTTGTTCGAGAAGGTGATGCTTGGCGAGGTGCCGTTCAAAGTCGTGTTCAGGCCGCCGGCAACATACATTCCACCACCACGGTTAGCGGCGGCATTGGAAGTAAACGAAGTGGTGGCGATTGTGAGGTTGCTCATGCTCTGGTTAATGATGCCGCCGCCGCTGGCAGTAACGCTGTTGCTCGTAAAAGCTGAAGTGCTGACGTTACCCGTGCCGACTGAGACATTGAATTCATAGACACTCAATCCACCGCCTCCGGAAAGAGGCGCTGAAGAAGTGTTGTGTGTAAACGTAGTGCCGGTAATCGTCAGCGTTCCGGTGGCGCCATTGCTGCCCAAGGGATCGCCTGCTGAATAATCAATCCCGCCGCCGCTGGTACTGTTTGCCGCATTACCCAGCGTCAGGTCGTTCTTATTGGCGCCGGGATTATTCGCCGCGCCAAAGGTGCAGTTGGTGACATTCATGTCGCCGCCGGTTACCCCCACGCCGCCGCCGCCTGAGGTGGCCGGACCGGTCGTTTGATTATTCGCGAAAGTGACATTCGTAAGATTCAGAGTCGAACCTTTCGCGCCGCCGATGATGCCGCCGCCGCCGACGTTGCTGCCGTTATCGCGTCCACCCGTGATGGTTAAAGCTGACATGGCGTAGGTGCGTCCCGCGGCAAGCGGAACGTCCAAACAGAAAACCCGATCATTAACAGCGGAGCCCTGACGAATAATGGTACTTGCCGCGCTAATGCCGTTGATTGTGGTAGTGGCGTTGACCTCGAGATCGCCGATGCGATTACCAGTCACTGAATTCTCATTTAAGCAACCGTTGGTGCCGCTAGTGGTTAACACGTAGGTCGTGGCCGCTAGACTGATTACGGTCCCCGAATTAGCGTTTGCAAACTCAACCGCACCGCGCAAACTGCAATCACTTGCGGCTCCAGTACAGGCAGCTGCACCCACTCCCGACGCCGTGATCGCTGGATCGTCTGTGCGGTCAACTGTGATCGTGGCGGTGGGCGCGAGCGGAACCAGCGTCGCCGCGGTCGTGCCGGACTGCATTACTACAACATCACGCCAGCCATTCAATTTTTGCGGCAACGCGAGGGTGGCAGGGGTATCGGCCGACTCCAGGCTTGTCATTGCGAAGTCGCTGGCAATTAAATTTGCGCCGCTCGGTGCGGCCTTCGCGGTATCGATTTGATTAATTATTTCGAGGTTCGTGCTGCCGCCCAAAACCATTAAGTCGTCAGTGTCGCTGAAAGAAACATCGGCGCCGCGTAGTAAGTTTTGCGCCGTCCCGTCCGTGCCCACGGACTTACCGGTTACGAGCTCGCGTGATTTAGTCCAACTCTTAGCCTCGCTTGCTTGCCAGCCGGTGAGCTTTTCGACGTCAACTGGCGTCGTGTTCTTCGGCTGCAGGCGCATCCTTCCACGCGCTGTGATTTCGTCTTCGCTGAGCGGCTGCGTGTTTAATTGTCCCTGGCCGAACACGCGAATCGTTCCGTCGTCGCCCAATGCCGCCACTTGATTGCTGCCTTCACGGCTCCAAACAAAAAACCCGGTAGCCAAACCACGAATGTTCATGCCGGTATCAATTTTTTCAACTCGTGATTCCAGCGCCGGTGAAGTTTTTCGCCCCCAACCGTGGACGATTTCTATTTCACTTCCGGAAGCGACGGCCAGACCCATGAATGGGTAGCCATCCATCTCTCCAAACTCGAGGCCGGTGGCGCGACTGGCTATCGCCAAATGCATGGGCTCACCGGTGACGCCCTCGGCGCCGTCGTAAACGAGAACTTGCGGACCCGCCGCGCTATCAATACCAACTGCCAGATCAGTTCGGCCGTCGGGAGCTCGGAACTCGCCCGCAGTCATCGCGGTAACAACACCGGGTAATAAAACCTGCTGTGGCGCTGCCAGGTTTCCCTCACCATCACCGGCCAGAAAATACAGGTCGCCGCCCTGTGCGCCAACTACCACGTCCTTGCGACTGTCGTTATTGAAATCACCCGCCTGCACGAAATCAGCCGCCGCAGGCACCTGATATGTCTCAACTGCCGGCAGCAACGAACTTGGATTGTAGCCGTCATGAATGCGCTGGTAGACCGATTCATCCTTCGGCGCAAACGCCTCCGGGTTTCCACGTTGAATCGTCACGATACCGATTGCGCCATCGCTGTAACCCGCCAACAGATCGGGCGTAGCGTCGCCGTCGATATCTGTCGAGGTCAAAGCGCGCGCTTTCGCATCGCCGGACCGCATGGCCTGAGTCACGGCTTGCTCGCCGCGATAATCGGCGCGCAAGGTTTGTCCC
>JBKPNP010001029.1:0-1231 GCA_046732775.1 Acidobacteriota bacterium | reverse complement strand
CAAACCTGTGCCGGCGCCACGCGGCGTAAAGGCGACACGCTCGCGATGTAAGAGTTTCATCACGGCAGCTGTCTCTTCAGTGGTTGCAGGAAAAACTACGGCGCTGGGTCGATATTTGTGTTGCGGCAGGCCGTCGCACTCATAGACAAGCAATTCGTCTGGCTCAGAAAGCACGGCGCGGGGGCCGAGAATTTCGCGAAGCTGTGCGACTATTTTTTCCACTTTTAATGGGTACGGGGACGAGCAGGCAATGATACATCACACTCGGGGTCTTTCAGGGTTAGTAAGCAACTTTTAACTTCCCGGTTGCCGCCACAAGAATTCAAGGGTAACATTCGTTCACCACCTGTTTCGCAGTAATCCCCCTAACAACTCTCCCGCTTAGACCGCAGCCCCCGACTTTAATTCGTATCGCTACAAGGATGGGTATGTGCATGGGCAGACGGGAAGCAATCAGCCGAATTGTTATCAGATTTATTGCGGCGATCATTTTGTTGCCGCCAGTGTCGTCAGTTCAGGCGAAGACGAAAAAGCCAAAGGAGCCGCCGCGTGGAACGCCGATCCTTTGGCGAGCGCCGTCTGATATTAGTTCTCGCAACCTTTACCTGGGTCCCGGCGGTGAGCGCATGAAGCCTGATCTTCGTCGCCTCAAGTTCATCAAGGATGAGAAGGGCGGCTACTCGAAGAAGTTTCGCATCAGCGATGCGTCGGGTCGCGAATGGGTCGCCAAAGTTGGGAACGAGGCGCAGGCTGAAACTGCTGCAGTGCGATTATTATGGGCCGCAGGTTATGAAACCGAAGTCAACTATCTGGTCCCGCAGCTTACGATTCCCGGCAAAGGTTCCTTTGAAAATGTCAGGCTCGAGGCCCGCCCGGATTCTGAAAAGCGTTTCGAAGAGTGGAAGTGGAGTGACAATCCGTTCGTTGGCAGTCGCGAATTTCAGGGTTTAAAAGTGATGATGCTTTTGATGTCTAACTGGGACATCAAAGACTCGAACAACGAGATTGTGTCAGTGAAGGGCAGCGACAGATTGCGCTACATCATCAGTGATCTGGGCGCGACTTTCGGCAAGACCGGCAGCCTGCCATTTCTCTGGCGCTTCACGCGCAGCCGAAATAAACCCGAAGATTATGAAAAGGCGACTTTTGTCAAAGAAGTCGACGGCAATTACGTCGACTTTCATTACGGCGGCAAGAAACGCGAGGTCTTTGACGATATAACCGTGGCCGA
>JBKPNP010001028.1:0-4201 GCA_046732775.1 Acidobacteriota bacterium | reverse complement strand
TCACGCCGACGCAGACGAGAATAAACGCGAACAGCGTCCCGATGTTTGTCAGGCTCACCATCTCGTCGACAGTCGCAAACGCAGCAATACCGCCGACCAGCACGCCGGTAAGAATTGTAGTCACGTGCGGCGTTTTGTACTTCGGATGAACGCTCGCGAAAACCGACGGCAGCAAACCATCGCGCGCCATCGAAAAGAAAATGCGCGGCTGACCGAGTTGGAACACCAACAGCACCGCCGTGTGGGCCACGACTGAACCAAACGCCACGATCGTATTTTGCCAGTGCGCCTGGGGCGCCACGTGTTCAAGCGCCATCGTCAGCGCTTCGCCTCGTTGTGCTGAAGTCCAACCGCGCACAGCTTCCCAGGGCACCATGCCGGTGAACACCGCGGCGACCAGCACATACAGAACGGTGCAGATTATGAGTGACGCAATGATCCCGATGGGAAGGTCGCGCGCCGGATTCTTCGTTTCCTCAGCCACTGTGCTAACCGCGTCGAATCCAATGTAAGCGAAGAAGACTACTGCGGCGCCAGTGAAAGTGCCGGCCCATCCCTGTGGTTGCAGCGGCTGCCAGTTCTGCGTCATCTGTGCGGGTGAGACGTAATAGAGCGCCAGCACAATGAAGAACAGCAAAACCAAAATCTTGATGCCGACCATGACCGCATTGAAGCCCGCGGACTCTTTGATTCCCCACACCAGCACCACCGTGATCAAAGCGACGATACCGAGTGCCAACAAGTTAAAGACGATGGGAACGCCGAAAATGTGTGGCGCTGCCGCCAGCACCTCCGGCGTTGCCGTGCGGTAATTTTGCGAAAGCCAGTCAGGAAAGTGGATGCCGAGGTTGCGCAACAAGCGGTTGAAGAATTCCGCCCAGCTAATGGCCACGGCCACGTTGCCGATGGCGTATTCGATGATCAAGTCCCAGCCGATAATCCACGCCACCAGTTCGCCCAGGGTTGCGTAAGAATATGTGTACGCCGAACCGGAGATTGGCACCATCGAGGCAAGCTCGGCGTAACACAAAGCCGTGAAGCCGCATACGATGGCGGTGATAACGAAGGAAAGCATCAGCGACGGCCCGGCGCCCGCGCGCTCGGCGGTACCCGACGCAGCCGTACCCACAGTTGCGAAAATTCCGGCCCCGATAATCGCGCCGATACCGATCAGGGTGACATTGAATGCACCCAGCGTGCGCTTCAGTGAAAACTGCGGACCACCGGCTGCCGCGAGAATGTCGTCGAGGTTCTTGGTGCGAAATATTCCTTTGAGCACGACGATCGCCTCCGAACTTGGTTAGATTGAAATTGCGTGTTGCCCCGGGCTGAAGGAATGCGGGCGCAGTTTGTCACGGATTGCGCGGCAAAATCTACAAAAAACTAAGCCCGACGCCCCTTCCGGCCGGTAATCTGACTGCCAGCCAATTCACCAGCCAGACTTTTTATGCAACGCCGTTTCTTGTTAGACTTCACTCAAACAACGCATTCGGATTTCTTAAAGTCTACGGTACCTCGTGAACACTGATTCAGCTCGCGAGTTAACTGGTTCGGAAATGGTTACCGCTTTGCAAAAGTTCAGAAACATTCTCTTCCCAACGGACTTCACTCCACACGCTCGCGCGGCTTTGAAATATGCCGCAGCCTTTGCGCGCAATGGCGGCGGTCGCGTGGTTATGTTCAGCGTTCAGAGCGCCAAAGTGCCGGCAAATTTGCTGACGCTGCCGGAACGTATTCTTGAAGAACAGGACAACAAGTGGCTGCTCGAGTTACGCACCGAAGTGCGTACGCTGCTGGCCGACCCGTTATTCAACGGGCTGGAAGTTGAACCCGTAATCGTCGAAGGCGAGCCGGCGACTGAAATCGCCAAAGCAGTGCGCGACTACGACATCGATCTGGTGACCGTGGTGACGCACGGCCGCAAAGGGCTGACGCGAGCGCTGTGGGGATCAACTGCGGAAGAGATTATCGCGGAGGCGCCCTGTCCGGTTCTGACTATTCGTCCGCCCCAACATGACTTTGTCGAGCACCGCGGCGACCAGACGGAAATACGTTTGAACCGGGTGTTGCTGTCAACCAGCTTTCGTCCATCTTCAGCGGCCGCCACACAGGTGGCAACTCAACTCGCAAATGACACGGGCGCGGAGTTGCACGTGGTGTACGTGATTGGAGATTACCTGGAACAAATTTCAGTGATGTTTCCCGAAGGCGGGCTGAACGCGCTCACGCGTTTGCGTAGTTACGTTCAGGAACGAATGGCTCAACTCGCACGCGGCGATGGCGCACGTGCGCAAACACACATCGTCGAAGGACGGCCTTACGAAGAGATCGTACGGCTGGCATCATCTACTGAAGCCGACCTGATCGTGATCGGCACCAGCGTCCATGCCTCGCTGTTTGGTGGTACGCCCGTGCTTGGTTCGCAGATCGAACGCGTCGTTAGAAATGCACCTTGCCCGGTATTGTGTGTGCCCGCCGCTCGCGTTGTAACGCCGCTTCCCGCACTAATCAGCCAGCCCGTTAGCTAAAACCAAAAACAAAAAGGGCGAGACCGGAGTGGCCTCGCCCTGGATCAATTCGTGGGAACAAAGATTACTGCGTAATCAGCTGCAGTCGTCCGTCGGGTAGCTTCACCGCGAACACGCTGCGTTCGTACATCGAAAGCGGAGTACTTTCCTTGCGTTGATTCGCAGCAACCTGCTGCCGTGTGTAACTGTTTGCATAACGAAAGGCCAGCGGGTCGCGAATCAGTTCGTAACGTTTGCTGATCCTGCGCACGTACTCCTGCGTTTCGTTGTATGGCGGAATGCGGTAACCGTATTTCATCACCGCGCCTTCGCCGGCGTTGTAGCCGGCCAGCGCGAGCTTCACGTCGCCCTCAAATTTGTCGAGCAGGAAACGCATGTAACGCGTGCCGCCTTCGATGTTCTGCTTCGGATCCCAAATGCTGGTGACACCAAATCGCGCCGCCGTGCCGGGCATCAACTGCATCAGTCCGCGTGCGCCCTTGTTCGACATAGCGCGCGCCTTGAAGGTCGACTCCTGATGCATGATTGCGTAAAGCAATAACGGGTCGACTGAATTCCGTTGGCCGGATTCGATGATGTAGCTGTCGACCGTCGGATTACCGGTGGTGAAGCCACTGAGCGCGCCGGAGGCATTCATGTTGATGACTCGCGCCGGAGCGAGTGTTCCTTCAGCACTGCTGGCCGTGAGGATTCGCCCTTTGCGCGATTTTCTGAGCGGCGTGGGCGCCGGCATTTCAATCCGCACGCCGTTAGCAAAGTCGAAGTTATCTACACGGTAGCTTGGGTTCGTGGATTCTGTTTGTGCCAGGACGGGAACAGATACGAGGAGGAGCAAAGTGGCAGCAAGAGAGAAGTTTTTCATAACGACTATTACTAAGAACTTAAGTTTATTGAACTGCTTGGACGTTGAAGCTGCTTGATGTGAGTTGCGGGCAGTGCCCCTAATTCGGGCGAAAAGGATACTAACACGGGCGTTAAACGTTTGCCAACACCTGGTTTCGTCCCAAAAATCAGTCAATTGCCGCTGGGGCAGTAGCCCGACAGTCATGGAGGGCTACGCCAAGCACGACCCTCGTGGGTCCGATGACCGTTGAGTATAGCGTAGCCCTCCATGACTGTCGGGCTACTCCCCCGTGCCCCGTCGCCTCCCGCAGCGTCGGGAGCGCACGCGTCTGCGCTTTTGCTCGGGGAACACCTCGTGAGGACAGGAAAGACGAAGGGCCCTCAGTATCGGATTCCGTTCGCCGACCTCTGCAAAATTACTTGTAAACGCCTGCTCTCGACGTGATCGCCTCAGCGATTGAATTCGCGCCGCGGGCTTGTATCATACCGCCGCCGCTTATCAACCATCAGCATCGTCGCGTTCACCCGGCGCGTCTTCACCAGAAAAGGAAACAATATGAAAAAGATTATCTCGGTGTGCCTGTCCCTGCTGTTTGTTTTCGCGACTGTAGTAATCGGCCAGAACGCGAACAGCTCCACCACCACTTCCTCGGGAACCGCAACGAAGTCTGCAAAGAAGCGCGGCCCTATTTTTAGAGCCAGTAAAGATCAGATCCAGCAAGCTCAAAAGATACTCAAGGACCGCACCTTCTACGCGGGCGAGCAAACTGGCAAACTCGATCCGGATACTCGCGACGGATTGAAGAAGTTTCAAGCGGCGGAGAATTTGA
>JBKPNP010001027.1:0-2347 GCA_046732775.1 Acidobacteriota bacterium | reverse complement strand
GATCTAATTTATCGACTGACGAAGGCTGTCTATGGGCGGCTCGGGCCCGGCACTGAAGAGCAGACTGTCGAGCAACTCGTCACCGACATTTATCGTGAGGTTGAGCCTTCGCTGTCGAATGGCGGTGCGTCGTACGCCGTTCCAGGTTTTGCACCGTCCAGCAGCCCGGCTGCAGCTGAGGGTTCAGCGGATCGCATGGTCATTTCTGTATTCGGCGTTGACCACCCGGGAATCGTCGCCGGCGTTTCGCAGATCCTGGCGGAGACGGATTGCAGTATTGTCGACATCAATCAGACTGTGGTGCAGGGGAAGTTTGCCATGGTCATCATCGCCAACACTTCGCGCGCGCGCTCCAGCGCTGCCGAGTTGAAAGAACGAATGCGCAGTGGTGGAGAAAAACTCGGCGTTCGCATATATGCGCAACGTGAGGATCTTTTCAATGCGATGCACCGGGTCTGAAATTGCGAATTGCGGACTTCGGATTTCGGATTCAAGACTGAGAAGCCTCAAGCTTCGAAATGAATCGCGACAAAACACTAAGGCCTAAATTCCGCAATCCGAAATCCGACAAATCCTACCCATGACTGAACCGCAAATCGCCCGGCGTTGTCCTCAGTGCGGCGCGTCAATTCGTGAGGTTGCGCATTTCTGTCCGCAATGCGGCAGGGAACTACCGGCCCGCACGGAATCTTCCGCTGTGGCAGAAGAGGCGGCGCTGGCAGAAGAAAACAGCAAAGACACATCTCCGCTGGACGAACCGGAAATCGCCGAGCAGAATTTTTCAGAAACGGTTGCGATTCCGCGGCCCGAACCGGCGAACCCGGCGCCGTCCTTTTCGGACACGATTGCGATTGAACGACCCGCTCCGGAAGCGCGTCCCTCATCCGATACCGTCGCAATCGATCGTTCCAAGAAACAACGTCCCGATGACCGTGCCGAACGTCCGCGGGGTAAAGTTGGCGCGCAAATTCAACGAGTCACTTCGGCGGCACGCGTGGTTGAGGGTGATGTGGTGCAACGCGTGAACAAGGTGCGCAAAATTTCGGGCGTGGTAATCGATGAAGCCTCTTACGATCCCAGCCTGCGGTTTGTGCTGGTGGCGGCTGTCGCCTTCGTTCTGTTTCTGGTGATTGTGTTGTTGAATAAACTGATTACGTAAAAAAGTTTCAAGTTACAAGTTTCAAGTTTCAAGTTCGGAGCTCAGAACTTGAAACTCGAAACTCGGAACTCGAAACTTATTTAAGTCTTTCATGGAATACTCGCAAGCTGAAATCCTTCAAACTGTGGCGATGACGGAGATGGAACATCTCGACGTCCGCACGGTGACGCTTGGCCTAAGCCTGCGCGATTGCGCCAGCGAGTCGCTGTCGCGCACCGCCGAACGTGTAGTCGAAAAGATTCACCGCTTTGCAGATCGTTTAGTTCCAACTGTCGATGCGATTGGCGACGAATTCGGCATTCGCGTGGCTAACAAGCGCATTGCAATCACGCCGGTTTCGATGATTACCGAAAGCTCAATTGGCGACCCCCTCGAGCTGGCGCGTGCAATCGATGAAGCGGCCGTGGCCGTGGGCGTAGATTTCATCGGTGGTTATTCCGCCCTCGTTCACAAAGGCGCAACTGATTCCGAGCGTGAGTTTCTCGACTCGATTCCGGAGGCGTTGTCAGTCACCAAACGTCTTTGCTCTTCAGTTAACGTTGCCACCACGCGCGCCGGTATCAACATGGATGCCGTGCGACACGTCGGCATCATCATTAAAGAGGCGGCCGAACGTACGAGCGCCGAAGGTGGCATCGCCTGCGCCAAGTTTGTTTGCTTCGCGAATTCGGTGGAAGACAATCCATTCATGGCCGGCGCTTATCACGGTGTCGGCGAGCCCGGCGCGGTTATCAATGTCGGAGTCTCCGGGCCGGGCGTCGTACATTACGCTGTCCGCAATGCAGCTCCTGACGCGCCACTACAGGAGTTGGCAGAGATCATTAAAAAGCTGTCGTTCAAACTTTCGCGTGCAGGTGAACTTGTCGGCAGGGAAGCGGCGCGCCGGTTGGGTATTCCCTTCGGCATTATCGATCTCTCCCTCGCGCCGACTCCGGTACCCGGCGACTCTGTTGCGAACATTATCGAAGCAATGGGCTTTGAACGTGCCGGGACGCACGGCACCACCGCAGCGTTAGCGCTATTGACTGACGCGGTGAAAAAAGGCGGCGCCATGGCCAGCGCTTCGGTTGGCGGGATGAGCGGCGCCTTCATTCCGGTTTCCGAAGACGCCGGCATGATCGAGGCGGCGCAAGTTGGCGCCTTATCGCTGGACAAGCTCGAAGCCTGGACCAGCGTCTGTTCCGTAGG
>JBKPNP010001026.1:0-1545 GCA_046732775.1 Acidobacteriota bacterium | reverse complement strand
AGCAGTAAGCAGTAAGCAGTAAGCAGAAAGTTGGATTGTGCAAGAACGACTACAAAAATTGATCGCTGCCGCCGGCATTGCCTCGCGTCGTCACGCTGAAGAGTTAATTACTTCCGGCGCGGTGACGGTCAATGGCAAGTTGGTGACGGAACTAGGCACCAAAGCGGATCCCGAGTCCGACCACATCAAAGTTCGCGGCAAACTCATCAATCCGACGATTGAACGCCGGGAAAAGGTCTATGTCCTGCTGAACAAGCCGAAGGGTTACCTCTCCAGCGTAAGCGATCCAGAGGGACGCCCGACCATTGTTGAGCTCCTGCCCGCTTCACTCGGAAGGCTGTATCCGGTCGGCCGTTTGGATTTCAATACTGAGGGGCTGTTGCTGCTGACGAACGACGGCAACTTCACGAATTTCGTCACCTCCGCTCGTAACAAGGTAGAGAAAATCTACGAAGCGAAGGTGAAGGGGCTTCCTGAGGAGAAGGCGATCGAGCGGCTGCGTCGTGGCGTCACGCTTGACGACGGCGCACGAACGGCTCCGGCAAAGATTCGACGAGTCGGCGAAACTGAACACAACTCCTGGTACGAAGTCGTTTTGCACGAAGGCAAGAACCAGCAGATTCGTCGCATGTTTGATCTGATCGGACACTCGGTCATCAAGTTGCGACGCTCGCAAATCGGATCCTTGCGTGACGACGATCTAAAGCCCAAGCATTGGCGCCGCCTAACACCCGATGAAGTGACAATGCTTTTGCAACCTCGCTCTTCATCGAGACGCGGGCGGCCAGTGAAGTCGAATGCGGCCGGTCACGGTTCGTCGCGACGATGAGGTAGAATAAACGCTACGTTTTCACGAATAGTTGGACAGGCATTCCACCTGTCGTATCTGACAGGCAGGGATGCCTTTGCCGTGTGTACTGAACAGGACCAGAATGGAATTTGAATTAAACGAAGAACAGTTACAGGTTAAGCAAAGCGTGCGCGAATTTGCCGAGGCTGAAATCGCGCCGCACGTCATGGAGTGGGACGAGGCGCAACACTTCCCAATCGAGTTGCTGCCGAAGCTCGCCGAGCTGGGATTGACCGGCGTCCTTTTCCCCGAAGAGTACGGCGGCGCCGGCATGGGCTACGTTGAATATGCCACCATCATCGAGCAGTTATCGCGCGTTGATGGTTCCGTCGGCATTTCAGTCGCCGCGCACAATTCGCTTTGCTCAAACCACATCTTTCAATTCGGAACAGAAGCTCAGAAGCAGAAGTATCTGGTGCCGTTGGCGAGCGGTAAGCACCTCGGCGCCTGGGGTTTGACGGAGCCAAGCGCCGGCTCGGATGCCTCCGGTACCAGGTCGACTGCAGTCAGAAAAGATGGCGGTTGGATCGTGAACGGCTCGAAGAATTTCATTACTCACGCCATTCACGCAGACACCTGCGTCGCCGTCGCCGTCACCGATCGCGCGAAGCGCAGCAAAGGCATTTCGGCGTTTATTTTTGAAAAGGGAATGGCGGGGTTTGCGCCGTCGAAAAAGGAAAACAAACTGGGACTGC
>JBKPNP010001025.1:0-12499 GCA_046732775.1 Acidobacteriota bacterium | reverse complement strand
AGCAAACGCATAGTGGCGAAGCTAGCGATTAGCCCGGCGCCGACACCAATCACCGCCAGCAAGAGTCCCTGGCCGACTACCATCTTGAAGACATCGGCCGGTCGCGCGCCCAGCGCCATGCGGATGCCAATCTCCTGCGTGCGCTGCGACACGGTGTAGGAAATGACGCCGTAGATTCCGACTGCCGCCAGCAGCAGAGCGACGGCCGCGAAGATCGTGATCAACAGCATGTTGAAGCGCGGACGCGCAATTGATTCGGCGACAACCTTCTCCGCGGTGCGCACGTTGTAGAGAGTTTGCTGCGGGTCGACCGCCTTCAATTGACTGCGAAGGGTTTCGACAAAGGCGAGCGGATCGCCGGCCGTGCGGACCATTACAGTCTCACCGCGGCGCGGCGTCTGCCGGTACGAACGATAGACCTGCTCGTAAGGTTGATCCGCAAGATCAGCCTGTCGAACATCTCCGACCACGCCGATGACGTTGTACCAGCGAGCGTCCTTGGCAGCCGGATCGCCAAACGTGATGCGCTTGTTGAGCGGGTCTTCGTTACGGAAGTACCGCCTGGCAGTTGAATCGCTGATTACGACGGCGAACGGCGCATCGGTATTGTCACGTTCTTCGAACACCCGACCGCGCAGCAAGGGAATTTCCATCGCCCGAAAATAGTCAGGATTGATCACGCGCGACTCCGCGTCCGGAGTGCGTTCGTTCTGCGATACCTGATGTCCCTCGACGAAGAACGCCAGCACGTCACCACCGCCGCTGAGTGGCGGGGCAGTTGTCAGCGCGACGGATTGCACGCCGGGCTGATGCGATAGTTGCCCCAGCAGTTGATCGTAGAAATTTATGATCTGCTGATTTTCTTTGTACTTTGAGGCGGGCGGCGCTACCTCGGCGGTCAGCACATTTGCCGGGTTGTATCCGGGCTTAACGTCCTGGAGACGCAGAAAGCTTTTCACCAGCAGGCCTGCCCCTATTAATAACAAGAGCGAAAGCGCAATTTCGCCGACGGCAAGCATGCTGCGCAGGCGGCGTCCGCGGCTGCCCTCGCTGCCGCTACGACCGCCTTCTTTCATCAGCTCGTTAAGGTTTAGTTTCGAAGCGCCGAGCGCAGGCAGTAGTCCGAAAACGAGACCGGTCGCCACCGACACGCCAAACGTGAACAGCAGCACCCAGCGGTCGATCCCAACCGCATCAAGCCGAGGAATGTCGCGCGGACTCAGCGCACGCAACGCGGCCACACCCCAGAATGCGAGCAGCAGACCAAGACCGCCGCCAATCAGCGCGAGGGCGATGTTCTCGGTAAATAACTGGCGCACGATCCGCCGGCGGCCGGCGCCGAGCGCGCTGCGAATGGCGATTTCTTTGATTCGCGTGGTGGCTCGAGCCAACAGCAAGTTGGCGACGTTCGCACACGCGATTAATAATAGAAACCCAACTGCAGCCAACAACAGCAACAGCGCCGGACGCACATCGCCAACGAACCGTTCGTGCAGCGACAAGACGATCGTGCTCCAGCCGGCATTGGTGTTGGGATACTGATCGGCGAGTCGCGCGGCGATGGTGGTCATCTCGGCGCGCGCTTGTTCAATTGTTGCGCCCGGTTTCAAACGAGCGACGACCCCGAGAAAATCCCCGCGCCGGGACGTTTGGTTTTTGGTGCTCAGTGGCGTCCAGAGTTGCGGCTGCTGTTTCAGTCCAGGTTCCGGATGCCGGAACTGCGGCGGCATAACGCCTACCACCGTCGACTGCCCGTTCTGCATGGCAATCTGTTGACCGACAATCTGCGGGTTACCACCGAAGCGCCGCTGCCAAAGCGCGTGACTCAAAACCACCACGCGGCTTTCACTCTCTTCAGGCTGGAACGCGCGACCATACATCGGCGCCACACCTAAGACGGAAAAGAAATCACCGGCGACTACCGCACTGGGAACGCGTTCGAGCGTGCCGTCAGCGGCGTCCAGATAGACCGTAGTGCTCGCAAAGCCCGCCATGCCGTTGAACGACTGGCTCTGCTGGCGAAAATCGTTGAAGTTCGGATACGAAGTGACTTCCTGCTTGATGTCGTTGACCGGACTCGTCTCCCAAATCCAGACCAGTTTATCGGGCGCGCTATAAGGCAGTGGCCGCAACAACACGGCGTTCACCACCGAGAAGATGGCGGTGTTCGCGCCAATGCCCAATGCCAGCGCCACGATCGCGATTACGGTGAAACCCGGCGCCTTCCAAAGCGTCCGCATGCTGTAACGCAAGTCCTGCCAAAACGTATCCATCTTGTTTTTCCCCGAGGCTCCGAATTCTTGGTCTTTGATCTTAGAACTTTGTACTTTGTACTTTGTACTTGGTCTTTGGTCTTGGAAGAACCAAGTACAAAGTTCTAAGTACAAAGTTCTAAGTTCGTTTTTTCATTCGTACCGCAACGCGGTCAGCGGATCGACTTTCGTCGCGCGCCGTGCCGGCACGTAACAAGCGATCAACGCCACCAGCGTCAACACAAAAGTGATCACCACAAACGTCAGCGGGTCGGTGACGCTGACACCGAACAGCAAGGTCCGCAGCAAGCGAGTCAGCGCGAACGCCGCGGCCAGACCGATGCCGATGCCGATGCAAATCAGCAACATGCCCTGTCGCAGAATCATTCTCAGTACGTCGCCCACCTGCGCGCCCAGCGCCATGCGAATACCAAACTCGTGCGTTCGTTGCGTGACGCTGTAGGCAGTGACGCCATAGATGCCTGCGGCCGATAGCAGCAGAGCGATGCTACTGAAGAGACCCAGCAGGAACAGGTTGAAGCGCGGCTGCGTGACGGAGTCGTTCACGATGTGCTCCATCGTTTTCACGTCAGACACAGCTGCCGACTTGTCTACTTCCGAAGCCGCCTGCCGAACCGCCCCGGCCAGGCTGGTCGGTTCAACTGAAGTACGGGCCACCACGAACATGCTGCCGAAACTGTCCTGCAGAGCTGACAGGTAAAACTCGGGCATCGCCGGTTCGCGCAGCTCAATACTCCTGACGTCGGCGGCCACGCCAACTATTTGCCACCAGATCGGTTGTCCCTGCGCGTCGGTGTTACCCAGGTTGATCCGTTTGCCGATCGCGCTTTCATTTGGGAAGTCTCGATTAGCAAGCGCCTGGTTCACGATCACGACGAGCGGTGTAGTCTCTGTGTCGCGTTCGCTAAACGGCCGGCCCTCGACGATCGGGATGTTCATCGCGCGAAAGTAATCCGGACTGACGGTGCGATAGTTTCCGCCCGGCCATTTGTCCGTCGTCAGCGGCGGACGCCCTTCAATTCTGTAACCGGCGGATGGTCCCTTATCGAGCGGCAGTGTATTTATCAGGCCAACTTCCTGGACGCCGGGCACGGTACTTACGCGTTCGAGCGCTTTGCTGTAGTAAGCAATGAAGTCCGCGTCGCGGCGATAGTTCGCGCCCGCGGGCGTGAGACGCATTGTCAAAACTTGTTCGGGCGTGAATCCCGTCTTCACCGCTTGCAGTTGCATGAAACTGCGGAACAGCAATCCCGCGCCGACGAGCAGCACCACCGACAACGCGACTTCGCCCACAATCAGCAAGCTGCGGAGACGATTGTGGCGCCGGCTACCCGCAGTACCGCGTCCACTCTCCTTCAGCGATTCCTGAACGTCCGGCTTTGAAACTTGCAGCGCCGGAGCGAGACCAAAAAGGATGCCGGTGAGCACAGACGCGAGTAGCGTGAAACCGAGCACGCGCCAGTCGAGACTGATGTCAGCGAGGCGCGGAAAATTTTGTGGCAGCAGCTTCGTCATCAGCGCCACGCCCCACAGCGCGAGCAGGAAGCCGATGACGCCGCCGGCAATGGCCAGCAGAAAACTTTCGGTCAATAGTTGCCGCACCACGCGGAGACGCGAAGCGCCGAGCGCTGTGCGAATGGCGATCTCTTTTTGCCTGGTCGCGGCGCTGGCCAGCAGCAGGTTGGCGACGTTGGCACACGCGATCAGCAACACGAAACCGACGGCGCCAAACAACAGCAGCAACATCGGTCCGGTCTCGCCAACCAAGTCCGTGTGGAGCGAGACGACCTTATTGAACCGGCGATTATTTGTTTCCGGATATTGTTGACGCAGACGCGCGGTGATCGTTTCGATCTCCGCCGCCGCCTGAGCTTCGGTTACGCCAGGTTTCAGCAACCCGATCGCGGCGAGCATGCCGAAGCCGCGCAGTTGCGTCGGATCCATTCGCTCGTTCATCGTCGGCGCCAGCCGGTAAGGCGGCACCCACACGTCAGTCTTGTTCGGAAATTGAAATCCGGCAGGGGCGACGCCGACCACCGTGTAAGCGCTGCCATCGAGCGTGACGGGCTTGCCGACAATTGCTTCTTCTGCCCCGAAGCGTCGCTGCCAGAGCGCGTTACTAATTACGGCAACGGGCGCGTGTCCGGCCTGCTCGTCACTCGGATTGAAGAACCGGCCGCGGGCAGGCTCGGTACCGAAAACTGTAAACAAGTTCGCGGAGACCATTGCGAAGTCGACGCGTTCGGCCTGATCCGAAAGCGCGAGGTTTGCGGGTCGCGTAAGGATGGCAGTGAGTTGTTCAAAGACAGTGTTCTGCGCGCGCCAATCAAGGAAGTTCGCCGGCGTCACCTGTACGCGTTTGCCGGTTGCATCAAGCTCCTGGATTACGACCAGGCGCTCGCCGTTGCGATAAGGCAGCGGCCGCAAGAGGACCGTGTTGACGACGCTGAAGATCGCGGAGCTCGCACCGATACCCACCGCGAGCGTGAGCACGACGATCGCCGTAAAGCCGGGATGCGCCAACAAACTGCGAACACCGTAGCGAATGTCTTTGAAGAGTGTTGACATTATAAAAACCCCTCTTGAACTTGGAACTTTGTGCTTTGAGCTTTGGACTTAGGTCTTAGGTCTTGGTCTTACGATTTTGATCGCGTTTCTGAAGACCGAAGATCAAAGTCCAAAGACCTAAGACCAAAGACCAAAGACAGTTCAAGATTCAAAATTCAAAACTCAAAATTCTTACTCATCCCGCAAAGCCACCAACGGATCGACTCTGGTCGCGCGACGCGCCGGGATGTAACACGCAATCAACGCGACTATCACGAGCGCAGTGGCCACACCGGCAAACGTCAGCGTGTCAGTAGGCGTAACGTGATACAGCAAATTCGCGAGCGACCGGGTTAAGGCAAAGGCACCGCCCAACCCAAGCACAACCCCAACCAGCGCCAGCGTCATTCCGTTACCAACCACGAGCTTGAGCACGTCTGCCGCGCGCGCGCCCAGCGCCATGCGGATACCAATCTCCTGCGTGCGTTGCGTGACGGCGTACGACATCACGCCGTAGATGCCGACCGACGCGAGCACCAGAGCGCAGAGTGCGAAGACGGCCAGGATGTAGGTCAACAAACGCTTCGGCGACATGCGCTCGTCAATCATCTGATTGAGAGTTTTGACGTCTGAAACCGGCAGGTTCGGATCGAGCGCTTGCACCTCGTTGCGCACCGCGGCCACGAGTTGCGTCGGATCGTTAGCTCCGCGCAGGATCAGATTCATGGTGCGATTCGGCGTTTGCGCGTGTGGCTCGTAGACGATGGGATCGGCGGCTTCGTCGATGTCGTCATTCTTCACATCCGCGACAACGCCGACAATTTCTCTTATCTTTTCCGCACCGCCGCCCATGTCCAGTCGCTGCCCGATGGCTTGTTGACCGGCGAAGTATTTGTGCGCAAAGGTTTCGTTGACGAGCAGCACACGAGTCGACTTCGCGTCGTCGAGGTCCGTCAACAAACGACCCTGGCGCAAGCCCGTGCCGATCGCTTCGAAGTACCCGGGCGTGACCACGCGTCGCTCAACATTGGGCTCTTCGCCTTTACGAAAAGGCGCACGGCCAACGATTTGAAATGCCGAACTGGTATTACTCGAGCTGAAGGGAACGATATTAATGAAGCCGGCCTTCGTAACGCCCGGTAGCGTTTGCACGCGCGTTGAGAGTTGTTGATAAAACTCGCGGCGCTTGTTTTCGTCAGCGTAGTTCTCCGGCTGCAGCGAAACCTCCAGCTTCACCACGTTATCGGGCTTGATGCCGAGATCGGCGCGCAGTATCTCGACAAAACTACGCACCATCAGCCCGGCCCCGATCAGCAGCACCAGCGACAAAGCAACTTCGGAAACGATCAAGCCGCCTCGTAGTCGATTCTGTCCCGCCCTTGAATCCCCGCGGCCGCCGGCTTTCAGCGCTTCATTCACGTTGGTCCGCGTCGAATGCCAAATTGCCGCGAGCCCGGCGAGCATTCCCGCCGCCACCGACACGATGAACGTGAACAGCAGCACATTTAGATTTATGCCGAGGCGATTCCAGCCGGGGATGAACTTCGAAAAACCTTCCGGGATACCATGCGACAACGCCTGGATCGGCCACACCGAAACAATCAGGCCCAACACTCCTCCCAGCAAACCGAGCAAAGCGCTTTCGGTGAGCGCTTGGCGCACTAAACGTGCGCGGCTCGCGCCCAGGGCCAGCCGTACCGCCGTCTCACGTTGTTTCGAAGCGGCGCGCACCAACAACAAATTCGCTACGTTCGCACAAGCGATCAACAGCACGAACGCAACCGCGCCCATAAGAATGGGCACTCCAGTGCGCGCGCCTCTTACGGCATCGTCAGTCAACGTAACCACCGAAGCTTCGCGCCCGGAGTTGCTTTCCGGGTACTGCTGCTGTGCGCGTTTGGCGATCGCACCGATGTCAGCCTGCGTCATTTCGCGCGTGACGCCCGGCTTCAACAGTCCGATGATTCGCAGGTAATGGCTTTGGCGGTTGCTGGCTTCCGCAGCCGGAAACGTGAGCGGTGTCCAAAGTTCGCCACCGTTGTAGGGGTAATTGAAGTCGGCCGGCATGATACCAACCACCGTTACAGGCACGCGATTGAGAGTAATCGTCTTGCCGATGATGTTCGGATCGGCGTTGAAGTGGGTCCGCCAGAAGCTGTGTTTTAAAACTGCGACCTGATCGCGGCCTGACTGGCTCTCTTCCGGCAGGAACGTGCGGCCGTATTGCGCCTTAACACCGAGCGCATCGAAGAAGCCCTGCGTAACGCCGTAACCGGGATACCGTTCGGGATGGGCGCCGTCAGACAAATCAAAGGAGATCTGATCGATGGCGATGACTTGCTCGCAGGTCTGGTTCTGGTCTCGCCAATCGCTGAAATTTCCCGGCGACACTGAACCGCGCATGCTGCCGACCGCTCGGTTTTGTTCCCACATCACTACCAACCGATCCTGATTGGGAAAAGAAAACGGATGCAGCAACAGCGCATCGACGGTGCTGAAGATCGTGGTGTTCGCAGCGATGCCGAGGGCGAGGGTAAGCACAGCCACGACCGCGAAGCCTGGCGCTTTTAGCAGCGAGCGAATGGAGAATTTTAGGTCTCGCAGCAGTGAATCCATCGCGGTCCTCCGAATCTAATCGACCCTGACCACCATTAACGTTGCGTCGTCGTAAACTTCACCGGCGCTGTATTCCTTGACGTTTGCCATGATTCGATCGCGCAAATCGCCGGCGTTGAGGTGGCAACTGGCCAGCAACAACTCCTCAAGTCGCTCCTCACCAAATTCTTTGCCCAACGCATTGCTGGATTCGGTTACACCATCAGTGAACAAGACCAGACAGTCGCCGCTCTGCAATTTCACGTCAGCCTGCAGGTAAGGCTCGCGCGGGAAGACACCGAACACCGGGCCGCCTTCTCGCAAACGCAGGCATTCGCCGTTGCGAATCAACATCGGCGGACAGTGTCCGGCGTTGGTGTAAGAAAGAGTTTTGTTTTGCGAATCGAGCAGCGCGTAGAAGCAGGTGATGAACCGATGCAGCACGGTGTTGTCGCACATCACGCTGTTGACACGTGCGCATAGCTCACCGGGAGCGGCAGTTTCATTTGCAAACGATTTCAAGACCGCCTGGACGTTCGACATCAGGAGCGCCGCCGGCAGTCCCTTGCCGGCTACGTCGGCAATGCACAATGCCGAATGGTCCTCGCTAAACTTCATGACGTCGAAATAGTCGCCGCCCACGCCCCGCGCCGGGTTCCAGGTAATCGCGATATCGAAGCCGTCGATGTGTGGAATTTCCTTAGGCAGTAACGCCGCCTGGATTTCTTTCGACTCCTCGAGCTCGAGCTGTAACTTGTCGGTTAGCGAACGGCTCTGGGCTTCGAGGCTGAGTCTTTGTCTTTTTTTTCGGCCGAGCTCGATTTGAGTATTCAAACTTTGCAGCAGGCGGGAATTGTCCCAGGGCTTTTGCACGAAGTCGCGCCCGCCGCGGTGCATAACTTCCACCGCCAACTCCACCGAGCCCCAGGCCGTGAGCACGACGATCGGCAGCGAGCCATCTAGCCGACGGATGTGTGAAATGAGATCGAGGCCTTCCTGACCGGAAGTGGTATCGCGTGCGTAGTTGAGATCCATCAGCACGAGGTCAAACTGTTCCTGCTGGATCTTTTCGATGACTTCCGCGGGCGAGCTCACCGCTTCAACCTGGTAACCGGCGTTGCGCAGGAGCAAACGCAACGCGATTAAAACGTCGGGTTGATCATCCGCGATTAAGGCCCGTGGGGTGGGCATCGGCAACGTGTCTAAGCTCGGGGTACTCATAAGACTTCCCGTTACGCTTGGGTGCTGTTGGTAATTGATCGCGACTCCGGCCCCGTGCGCCTGACTGCTCCGCAGAGTGTCCGTGCCACCGATCCATGCTTCGCCAGTGCTCACTGAGGTCACTCCTTAACAACCCAGCCGTCCTCCAGCCGAACGATGCGATTGCCATACTCGGCATTGGTTTCAGAGTGGGTGACCTGAACGATTGTTGTACCTTCGTCATTCAGCCGTTTGAACATCTCCATGATTTCCCGGCCCTGGCTGGAATGAAGATTTCCGGTGGGTTCGTCAGCGAGAATGATGCGCGGGTTTGCGACTACCGCACGGGCGATGCCGACCAGCTGTTGCTGACCGCCTGAAAGTTGACTGGGAAACAGATCCTTCTTGCCTACGATCTGAAACTTATCCAGCGTGTCGCAAACGATTGACTGTCGGTCTTTCCGGCTGACGTCGCGGTAAGACAGCGGCAGCTCCAGGTTTTCAAAGACAGTTTGATCGTCAAGCAGATGGTAACTTTGAAACACGAAGCCGATATTCTTGTTACGCAAGGCTGCGCGTTTCTTGGTATCGAGCGAATGCACGGCCACATCGTCGAAGTAATATTCCCCACCCCACGACTGGTCGTGCATGCCAAGGATGTGCAGCAAGGTCGACTTCCCTGCACCGGACGGGCCCATGATCGACACGAATTCCCCGGGCTGAATCTCGAGGTCGATGCGGCGCAGTACGTAAGTCTTCGCCGGCCCGTGCGAAAACGACTTTTCAATGTTGCGCAGGCTGATCATCCGATCGCTCCGAGTCCGTTCTCCTGGCCATCGCCCTTGCCGTCTGCTACTTCGCGGCGATTCGCTCCGGCTTCTTCTTCGACGATTACGCCGTCAAACAAATGAACAATGCGGTCGGCATGCTGTGCGTAACGCGCATCGTGCGTAACCATGCAGATGGTGGCGCCGCCGCGATGCAGGTCGCGCAACAATTCCATCACCGCTTCGCCGTTGGTTGAGTCGAGATTACCCGTCGGCTCGTCAGCGAGCAGGATGCTCGGCTGTCCACCTACCGCACGCGCCACGGCAACGCGCTGTTGCTGACCGCCGGAGAGCTGGCTGGGCAAGTGCTTGGCGCGATGACCCATACCGACGCTTTCGAGTGCGTCAGTTACGCGCTTTTTTCGTTCGCTCGAGCTCATGCCGCGATAGGTCAAGGGCAGCTCGACGTTTTCATAAACGGTTAGGTCACCGATCAAGTTGAAGCTTTGAAAGATGAACCCTACTTCGCGGTTGCGAATGCGCGCGCGTTCCGACATCGAAAGGTTCTCGACAGGCTTTTCGTTAAGCACGTATTCGCCGTCACTCGGCGTATCGAGCAGGCCGAGAATCGAAAGCAGCGTCGACTTGCCGCAGCCCGAGGGGCCGGCGATGGAAACGTATTCACCTTTTTGAATATCAAGGTGTATTCCGGAAAGCGCGTGCGTCTCAACCTCGTCGGTATAAAAGACTTTCTTGACGTCCGCGAGGTGAATAAGGGGATCCGTTGAACTCATGTTTTCTCTCCTTCGTTGGGCGGCGAGGTTTGGGCTCGCGCCGGCGAACTGACTTTTGTTTGGGTTTGGGCAAGCGGCAAACAGACTTTGCCGAATTAATTAGCGCACGCGAATGTGATCGTAGCTGTCGAGCGTCGTGGTATCCGACAGGATCACCTGATCGCCTTCCTTGAGTCCTTGAACTATTTCGATAGTGCTGACTGAGCTGCGGCCCAGCGTTACGGTGGTGTGTACTGCTTCCTGTCCGTCGGGCGTCAGTTTGAATAGCTTTACTGTTGACTGCTGTTGGCCAAACGTCGGACGGCCCACATATAAAACGTTGTCGAGGCGTTCGAGTTCGATTGTTCCATCGACGCTCAAATCGGGACGCGCGCTCCCTGGAATGGGCCCGGTGAGTTGGACGTCGACAATGAACGTGCCTTCGCGTGCGGCCGGGTCGATGCGCATAACTTCGCCTTGAATAATGCCGTTGCGTGTATCGACTGCCACCGGCTGGCCGACCCTCACGTCCTTGATTTGAGTTTCGGCAATCTTCAGTTCGGCCTTTAACGAAGCCGGATCGGCGACGCGCGCGATGTTCGTTCCCGGAGTCAACTGTTGACCAACCTGCACCGCCACTTCCTGCAACACGCCACTGGTACCCGCGGTAACTCTCAGCGCCGCCGCCTGATTACGTTTCAGTGCAGCAAGGGCACGCAGCTGGGCAATACGCGATTCCTGCGCGTTCATCTGGGCTTTGATTGATTTTGAGTTAACTGCGAGGCGCTGTTGTTCGACCTTCAGGCGATTGCCGAGATCGACGACGTGCATGCGGGAGACTTTCAAAAGCAAATCGGGAACAAGGCCTTGTTTACCGAGCACTTCATCGGTATCGAGCTGGAGTTTGGCCTGGCTGTATTCGGAGTTGATGTTCGCAATGTTCGACTGTTGCGTCATCGAGTCGCTTTCCAGGCGCGAGCGCAAACTTTCTTTGTCGGCTTCGGCGGCTTTGACCTGAAACTCTGCGTCCGTCGCTTCCTGTTCGACCTTCGGGTTCGAAAGTTCGACGATGACGGTGTCGAAACCGACCACCGTGCCGGCTTGCACTGGAATTCTCTCAACTCGACCTTCGGAAGGCGCGGGCAGCCAGCGGACGTCCTGGGGGACGAGGGTGCCGATGCCACGAACTTCGCGCAGCATTTGCCCGCGCTTGACGGTATCGATGACCGCGGTTGAGCGATCGAGTGTGGGGGAGGCGGGCTTGAGTTTGGTAAGTCCAAACGTTATCCCACCAACAGCAATGAGTCCGACGGCGATGAGAATCCCGGTGCGAACTTTTTTCTTCAGCTTGGATTTTCCGGAGCGTTTTATATCCATGAACTTTAAATGTGAACCGAACAGCGAGCGCGCGAACTGCGTGAGCTGCAGTTGAAAGAATATTTTGAAAATACAGTTCGCCGCGGCGGCTCTTAACAAAGCCCATGCCAAGTGGATTTCATTGAATAGACGGCGTGAAAAGTTCGCTGGTCTAACGCAAGAAGAGCCTGTTTTCAAAAGACATTCGCGCGATTACCGCTGAGCACGGAAAGCTGAGAGGGATAAGCGTGGTGATGGTTTGAGAGTTACGTTCGAGAGAAGGTGTGCCGTTTGCGGGATAGCAGAATCCCACTTTTGAGAAAACTTCAGAATCTCGGAGGGACATGTGGATGTCCGACAAGCTTCAGCTTGTCGATCACAAACTAAAGTTAGTCGGACAAGAGAATCGGGACGCCGGAGCGAATGCCTCGCAACGACGTCGCGTGATCCTACTGACTACTGGCTGATTAACTTGAGAAATGCTTTACTGTCAGTCCGCGAAGCGGAGGTCTGTATAAAGCCTGCGGCGTGAGCCCCAGATTCGCGTCACCAAGAGCGATCGAAGCCTGCGGAGCAGGCGACAGCAAGAGGATCGGACGCCCGGTGGGGGCGGCAGCGGGTGGTTTGGCCGAGTATTGGCCCACGGCTTTGACCCGCTTGGCGGGTTCAATTAAACACGTTGGCACTTCTCCTGGGGCTTACGTCCCAAGCTTTACGCCGTTGTCCGCTCCGCGGACTGAAAGGATTATTCCGACGTCATCGCTCGTCTGGGGTTTCATAGATTCTGATAAGTTCTTTGCTCCTCGCTTCAGTAAGATCCTGAAGACAGAACGCCTCCACGGTGGGAGAGATACTGCCCCCGTGAAGCTGCCGTTCTGCCTTGCAATTAGAATCCCGATAGCTGAGCCAGGCACGTTGAGCGTCTACGAGGTTTGCACGATCGCTGGAACTGATCGTCCCGGAAATACGGTTGTACACCCTATTAAGT
>JBKPNP010001024.1:0-1396 GCA_046732775.1 Acidobacteriota bacterium | reverse complement strand
CACTCAACGGTGAGACCGACCATGACTTGAGGATTGAACTCGCTGTGTGGATCCACAAGAGTTGCGCTCAGTGTAGCCCTCCATGACTGTCGGGATATTGCCCCCAGCGTGGACAACTCATCCCACTCGCGTTGAGTAGAGGTCGAGGCTAGCCGCAGGAGGCGACGCGGCGGGGGGCAGTAGCCCGACAGTCATGGAGGGCTACGTTGCCTCAACCGAACAGATCTAAGGCTATTGATCCGAGGGAGATACTAGCCGTGGTTAGCGACCGGCTCGACTGTAACAACTGTCGACAGGAATCGTTTCACCCGGTTCCGGCCGCGATGCAGTTGCGATTTCGACGTGCCGACCGAACAACCCAGCCGTCTTGCAATCTCGACGTGACTGTAGCCCTCAATGTCGAACAGCTGCAGAACCGATCGACTGCCTGGAGACAACTGTGCGAGTGCGGCTTCGAGCGCAATTTTGTCGACCAGCGAATGGCTCGCGTTGTAGTAGCGCGTCTTGGTGAGGAATGTTTTCGCGTCGGTGTCATTAAGACTTTGAGTTGTTTGAATAGCCTTGTGGCGAAAGTGCATCAGCACGAGGTTCGTCGTCAGCCGGTGCAGCCAGGTTGTAAATTGACTGTCACCGCGAAACGAGCTGATCTTCTTGAGCAGATGTATGAAGACGTCGTGGGTCAGATCTTCGGCTTCTGCCGGATTCCTCGTCATCCGCAGACATAGCGCATACACACGGTTGCGATGACGCTGGTACAAACTTTCAATTGCCAACGGCGAGCCAAGTGCCGCCGCGCGAGTCAACGCCTGGTCCGACTTCCATAAGCTTTCGCTGGCAGCGTTAACAAAGAACCTGACCCGGCGTGGCCGCGCGCGAGGTGTGATTTGGTTCACGGCTAGTCCCCCCTTTTCCACTCGGCGTCGCGCTACTTCTTCAGCGGCGGCGGATAATTCTTGAGCATCTTCGCCATGGCTTTGTCGAGGTTTTTCTTTACCTTGTTTGGATCTTTGCCGGAGCCTAAAGTCTTGCTTGCCTCGCCACGCCAGATCTGCTGTTTGGTCGCTACGTCGTAGATATCTAAATTGATCGTGCCGATATTAATTGTGCTGCTCGTTGTTGTGGTCGTACTCATGCCGCCACCATAACCGCCCCAACCTCCCCAGCGGCCGTAACCCCACATATCGCCGCCGGTACTATAGGAGTTCCACTGTTTCTCCTGATTGACTGCAGCCTGATAGGCGACATAAAGGTCAGCGATGTCGCCCTCCGTTTTCGATAGCCCTTTGAGGCCAAGCTGCGCATCAATGGACTGCATGATCTGTCCATCCAAAATCTGATTGGGATACTGCGCGTTCGGTACTCTTACCCATTTATAGGTTTTGTACTTCGCGAAGTC
>JBKPNP010001023.1:0-1559 GCA_046732775.1 Acidobacteriota bacterium | reverse complement strand
CTCCGTGTGCTGGAAGCGACGGACGTGCGCGGCCTTCGTTTCAAAATCATATTCATAGCCGGCCTGGTTGAAGGTGGGTTTCCGATGCGTGCCGGCCGCGACTGGATTTATCCGCATGAAGAACGCGAGCGCCTCAAGCGTTATGGATTGACTCTGGAAGACATCTCGCCGGCGACGTTGCTTAAAGAAGAACACTATTTTTATCAGGCCGCGTGTCGCGCTACCGATCGGCTGTATCTCACCCGGCCGCTGGTCTTGGAAGACGATACTGAAACCGTGGCTTCGTATTACATCGACGAGCTGCGGCGCGCGGTGGCTCCGTTCGAAATCGAAGCAACGACCATCAGGCGCGATTATGAAGGGCAGAAACTGGAAAAGGTTTCTACCTCGCGCGAGCTGAATGTGACGCTGGTGCGGCAACAGGAGCGGCACATTCATCGCGGCGACAAGCGCGAATTGTTGCCGCAACCGCAAATCAAGCGGCTCTTGACTCTCGCTCGTAACGACGGCTTCCTGAGCAATTCAGCCTTGCGGCGGATCGAGATTGAACGCGAACGCGCGAGTCCGCGCTTCGGACCTTACGACGGCGAAATCACTGATCCTCATCTGGTCGCCTTGCTCAACCAGCGTTTCGGCGTTCAGTTCACGCACAGCGCCAGTGGCTTGAGCACCTTCGGCAATTGCGCTTACCGGTTCTTTGGCCAACGGGTCCTGAGGCTCGAGCCGCGCGGAGAGGCCGCACTCGATCTACAGGCGATTGATGCCGGTAAATTGCTTCACGATATTTTGCGCCGCTTCTTTGAACGGCACCGGCGACAGCGTCTCGCCGATGTCGATCGCGAATCGCTGCAGCAGGAGTTGCGCGAACTTGCTGATCTCGTCTTCGACGAACACGAGCGCGTCGTGCCTCCGCTCAACAAACAGATCTGGAAAATCGATCGCGAGATTCGCAAGATATTGCTCGACCAGGTGCTGCTGTATGAGTTGGAAATACAGGAGCAGTCCGCAGGTGCGGGAGTAGTGCCGGCGTATTTTGAAGTCGCGTTCGGTGGGATGAAATCGGCAGCACGCGATCCCGACTCGACCGAAGAGCCTTTGCAACTGACAAGGCAGACGTTTGTCGGTGAAGAGACGATTAACGTCAGCGGGCAAATCGATCGCGTAGACGTTGCCGGTGACAACACGGTCATTGCCTACGACTACAAACTCTCGACTGGCTCAACCAAGGACGACATCAAGTCAGGCCGCAGTCTGCAGTTGCCGATTTATCTGGAAGCGCTGGAGCGTTTGCTACTCCCCGAACACCCGATCGCCGGCGGCGGTTACTACGTGATTCGCGGCGGCAGCGAACGCCGCAACCGCGGACTTCACCGCGCCAGCCAGTTGCAGTACTCAGGAATTAGCAACCGCGTACTCGGCGTCATGAGCGATGAAGAGTGGCAGGAAATTCGGCGCGACGTCATCGCCAGGATTTGGGATTTTCTCGATCACATGCGTGCCGGACATTTCGGCGTGAACCCGTCTGAGAAGCAGAAGACCTGTCGCTTTTGTGATTTCGC
>JBKPNP010001022.1:0-1871 GCA_046732775.1 Acidobacteriota bacterium | reverse complement strand
AAAGGGAGCTGCTGTGTTAGCAATTTCTGCTTTCTCCGTCGCTGTTATGTACGGGAAAAGTACCTGCTCTTCCTTGAACATGTGAGGTCTTAAATCAGCGCACAAATGTTGAAACACCTCGCGTACATTTAAAAGCTCCGGATGATTGGCGCCATGCGCTCCTACGACCTTTTCGGTCAACGCCTCGAGCCGATCCATTTCGGATTTTGTGAACACGTGATGCGTCTGCACAACATGATCAATCAATTCCGAAAGCGACAGGCTTTGAAAATCAACGTTGGATTTATTGTTTATGTCAGATTGCGTGGCCACGTTCAACATCCCAACGAGGTCATCGACGTTGAGACCGGCCGCTTTGCAAGCTTCCGTTAGAGGCTGGTTACCGCCGCAACAGTAATCGATTTTAAGTTTCTCAAATAGTCGTGTTGAATGCGGTAACTGAAGGGCAACCTCTCGCACTGTCATTTCTGAACCAATCATGTGAATTTCTCCTGCTGGTGATAAAGCTTGCGCGCACTTGAAGGCGCGCCCATCCGATCCGGAGGGTGCAAGGAGTATGCCTTGTGCAAAGGAGTAGTATTTCGCGATTCGGCGAGAGAATTCTGCGAAATTTTGCGAGAGCGTTGCGCAAAAGTTCGCTTTGCTGAAAGGGGCGAAATTGGCCGACAGTTGTTTTGGACTGAATGACGCATGCGACGAGGCTACCGCAACTTTGGCCGCCTCACATCCGACGTTGTTTGCCGAACCCTCATGCGTTATCAAGCTGGCTCAAACAACTCCAGGGGATTGCCATCCGGATCTTCCAACTGAATCTGCTTCCCGCCCGGACCTGACTCCATTTCATTGCGGAAACGCAGCCCGGCCTTTTTCAGCATTTCAATTCGAGCCGGCAAGTCGTCAACCTCCAAAATCGCTCGATTCCATCCCCCCGGCTCTTGCTCTTGACCGTCAGGCATCTTGCGCGACCCCGACGCGCCTGGCCCACTGAGAATTAGTTTGAAGTTGCCGCTTGAAACCTGGCCGAACGCCGGCAAGTTTTGCATATCCAGCTTTAAGCCAAGCTGCTCCGTGTAGAACTTGATAGAACGACTGACGTCTTTCACCTGATACCGAACTCCCCAAAGACCTTTGACGAAGCTCCGGCTATCTGTTGCAGACGAGGCATCTTGCTTTTCAGACGATTGCGTTGCTGCTTGATTCATTACAAACTCCTCTCACGACCACAATGAAACAAAGACCACTCAGGCTGTTGCCACCGATACGATGCCAAACAGTTAGGCCTACTTCTTCCCTATTTCATTGCATTTCGACTTCGATTTCGTGAGGTTAAAGCCGAGGGTTTCTTATTTGAAGTCATATGCGAAGCCGACATGGAAACCACCACGTGGGCTGGCCGGGAAACGCCCCGCAAGCACGCCAAAAGTGAACGCGAAGTTTTCACGCACGGCATAACTCCCGCCCACCTGAGCTTCTAGTTGACCGCGCGTCAGATTGAAATTACTTGTGACACCACCGAACAGTTCTGCGCCGAGCGTTAGCTTAGGCGTGAAGTCCCGCACCAGCGAGCCATTGCCCGTGAAAACTTGTCCCCTCGTCGACTCAATCCCGATGAGACCAGTAGAGCTGTTACCTGCGAATAGAACGCCGCCATTTAATCGTCCAGTGATCCGTTTCGTCAGCGATTTTTGGAGCACCCCGTACAACCAGTAATCGATCAAACCGGAGCCGGTTTGCTTTTTAACGCTGCCCGTCGGCAGTTCGACATAGAACACAACGGACATCGCTGGCAGGCGCGAGCCCTCGCGTTCGTCATGTACCTTGACCTTCACTCCTAACTGAGTGTCTCCCATTCCACTCGCGCTGCCGAGCAG
>JBKPNP010001021.1:0-1882 GCA_046732775.1 Acidobacteriota bacterium | reverse complement strand
AAACGGAAGACGGCGTCGAAGATCGCGATCGCTGTTCGATTGTCGCGTTCAAGCTGGGCGGCACGCTGCAGTTTAAATGTACTGGGAATGTTCCGTGTCGGGTGACGGTTGAGAAAGATTGAACCTTTGGAGTGCGGCGACTTGACGCCGCTTTCTCTTAGGGGGGACTTGTCACCGCTTTTCTTCGCAGGCTATGGCCGCGTTCGTCATTAGAGCCGACCCGTCACGGGGCAGCAGCCCGACAGTCATGGAGGGCTACGCTGCGACTCAACTACCAGGGATATGCGTACTATGACCCACGAGAGTAACGCTTGTCATAGCCCTCCATCACTGTCGGGCTACTGCCCCAGCATGGAGGCCGCATTCACACCGGAGTTGAGTAGTTGTCGCGTCTCAATTTGTAGGGGTTGTTGGCTTTGACATCGTGTGCACCATAAGATTTCGCTTAGGGTAGGGAACCAGATGCTCGACGAGCTACGCAAACCTTTTCTAGTCATCGCCCTCGTCCTTATCTTTCTCGCCGTCATCGTCGAGGCCAGTTCCTCGTTATTAATGGATCTGGGAACCCCCGGCGCTTCGGCGCTGGACGCCGCCACACCCGGTTACGGCATCACCTACCTGGCATTTCTTGACGGTCTGCTGTTCTACGTCATCCTCCTAATCACACTCGCCATTTTCATCCCCGAAAAGATTCAGGGACGGATACAGGGATGCGCGACCATCATCGTCACGTTTCTCGGTTGCCTCGGGACCATCGTCGCGATCTTCACGTGTCTTATCGTCCTGATAATTATGGTGACGCTGCTGTTGGCCCCCATCTTCGGCACCATTGCGTACCTCGCAATCTATGGCCACTTCGATCGCTCAGGCGCGGCCGTTACCTTGAGTCTGATAATGACTCTGAAGATCGCATTCGCGATTTGTATATTCCTGGCGCACCAGAACTTTATTAAGGACAAGGCGCTGGTTCTGTTTGTGCTCACGTCGTTTCTCGGAAACCTGATCATTGGGTTCCTGCACAACTTCGTGCCCGGTCCGATCGTCAGCATCGCAGACGCGATTGCCGCCATCGTTGTCGGCATCCTCGCCGTCATCTGGGCGCTTATCCTTTTCATCAAGGCCATTCCATCCGTCATAAAAGCAATTCATTAAGGACCGCCGATCCCCACCACGCAGGAGCTTTCCTGACCGACTGGAGCGCAAGCGTCTCACTTGCAGGTAACGCCGACTGGAGCGCAAGCGTCTCGCTTGCGGGCCACCGAAATAAAAATGCAGTACTTGTCGATCTTCGGTCTCCCCGAGCGACCATCTGATACCAGACCGAAAACATTTACAGGAGAAAATCAATGCCCCAGTATCTCGTTGCGAACTACTTACCAGACGACTTCGACCCGTCGACCGTAACCGAAGAGATGATCGAAGAGATCCACGCACTGAACCGCGAAATGATTGCTGCCGGCGTGAGGAAGTTCGCCTGCGGCATCTCGCCGGTCGCCAACGCCAAGACGGTGCGGAAGCAACCCGACGGCAAGGTGCTCGTCACCGACGGCCCTTACACCGAGACCAAGGAGCACATAGGTGGTTTTTGGATCCTGGAAGCCGCCGACATGCACGAGGCCCTCGCGTGGGCGCGCAAGGGCGCCATCACCTGCGATGCAGTAGGCGAGGTCCGCGAACTTCTTTTCTACCCGGCTCCGGAACAAGAAGCCGACAGCGGAGACTAAACAACTCCCGCCACCGATTGCTCGACTGGAGCGCAAGCGTCCCGCTTGCGTCTTTATTATTCGCAACCGGCCGGTCTCGCTCCAGTCGCGACATCTTAACAGTCCGGTTACGTAAATCTCATGACGCCTAACCGTTGAGAACATTACAATCGCAGGTC
>JBKPNP010001020.1:0-3673 GCA_046732775.1 Acidobacteriota bacterium | reverse complement strand
GAAGTTCAGGTGGTTGGTATTTCCCGGTCCCCACGTGGATACGCCGCCATCGTTGAAGCGATGCCGATCAAGTTGGCTTATGTGATTTACCCGGGCGAGCGTTTTTATGACGGCCAGTTGGTCGCGATTGAAGATAATCGTCTCGTGTTTCGCCGTGAGACAGTTTTCACTGACGGCAAACGCGAACGCTCAGTTGAAATGAAGCCCCTCCGCCAGGCCAACACTGTCGACGCCCTCGCGGCAGCAGCGGCCCGCTCCAAACCTGCCGATCCCGAGCCGGAAAAGAAATCGGAAAAGCCGGCGACTGACAAGCCTTAGTTTTGGTTTCGCGTCGAACAGTTCTTTCGACTCGAAATTCCTTCCACGCGTAGTTAGCCCCATCAAGCGAACGGTAAGTACGCTACGCAGTTTTGACAACCAATCCGGACGATATCGCTTTGTGCGGCGCGCGCTTTTGGCTAACCCGGCAATGAGCGTAGCGCGTGGCGACTAGCGTCCAACAATTCCCTTAAGGAGGGAAAGATGGTCTATCAGCCTCGAACCATAAATGCCACCAGAAGGACTACGCTCGTCCTGGTATTCCTGTGTCTGTGCGGCATCAATAGTTTCGCTGCATCCGATAAGGGTGCGGAAGTTTCAACCGGCCCTGCCGCCGCGGCGCCGGCGACCGAGATGGCAGCTCAACAAAAGCCGTCACCTGGAGTCGCCGTCATCGCTCCTGCTGACAAGATGGCCCAGTCTCAGCAGGGCAAGCAGTATGGCCAGCCTGGCTTTGTCGGCGAACCAATCAACCTGAATGTGGTTAACGCAGACATTCGCGACATCCTCAATTACATCACCGAGCAGTATGGTGTGAACTTCGTAATTGACAGCTCCGTTGGCGCCGTGCCCGTGACTGTTAACGTGCAGGATGTTCCCTGGAACGTCGCGCTGGATGCGGTGCTCAAGGCTAATCGGTTGGGCGTTGAAACTAACGGCAACATACTTCGCGTAGCGACCAACGAGGTGCTGGCGAAAGAATCAGAGACCCAAAAAGTCATCAATGATTCACGGCTCGACGCTTCACCATTGGTGACGGAGTTCATTCGTCTGAATTACGCGCGTGCTTCCGGCACGCTCGCCCAGGCTGCAGGTTCTACCGGTGCCTTCTCAGGCGGCGCCACGAACCTGAGCTTCAGCGGTGGCGCCGGCGGCGATGCAACCGGTGGCAGCGGCGACCAAGGCCTGCTGCCGATCATCTCGCGCAGACTTTCGCGTCGTGGTTCGATCGAAGTTGATGGCCGCAGCAACACGCTGATCATTACCGACGTCAAAGAGAACATCGACGCGATTCGCCAGTTGGCAGCCATCCTCGACCAGCCTGAACCTCAGGTTGAAATCGAAACGCGAATTGTGATCGCGCAGCACAACTTCAGCCGCGACCTTGGCGCCCAGTTATCAGCCGGCGTAATCAATCTCGGCCGTGGCGCATTGGGAAATCTTTCTACCCTGCCGGCCAGCTCGAGCGGCTCTGGCTCCGGTTCCGGAAGCGGATCGGGCAGCGGCGGAAGTGGTAGCGGTAGCGGGTTACAGAGTGGCCCAAATCCGTTCGGCGTATTCGGCGGACTCGCCGGTACCAATCAACCGCTGGGTTCGCTAGGCGCTGCAGCCGCCAGCACAGTAATCGGTTTGACGACTGGATTGTTCGGCACGGCCCAGATCAGCGCGCTGATCACGATGGCTGAAACACGAGGCGAAGCGAAGACAGTCGCCACGCCGCGCGTTACTGCTCTTAACAATCGTCCGGCGCAGATCGAGAGTGGTTCACAGATTCCTGTGCAAACTACGCAAGCTGCAAGTGGCACGGCAGTCGTAACCACGACGTTCGTTTCCGTTCCGTTACGTTTGTCCATCACGCCGCAAATCACGGATGTTGGTACGGTCATTCTTCGCGTAACCATCGAGAACAACACCATCAACACCGGTATCGCCGTGGGTGGCGTACCCGGAATCGACACACAGCGCATGCAGACTGAAGTGCTGGTGCCAGATGGCGGCACGACCGTCATGGGCGGCGTTTTGGCCGACACCGAAGGCACGACGCGCCAACGCACGCCAGGTCTTGCTTCAATTCCGTTACTTGGCAACCTGTTCAAACGCAAGCTAGTGACGCGCCAGAACAGCGAAATCCTGTTCTTCATCACACCGCACATTTATCGTCCTGACTATCAGGGTCGTCCGACAGCAGGAACGGTAAGCAACGGACCGAGAACAACTCAAATCGCGCAGCCTGTTCCTCTGGGTAATCCGCAGAGCAACACGCCGACGCCGACGCAGTTGCAACAGCAAACGTCTCCGCAGCAGCAAGCGCCCCAGGGCCTGAACGCTCCGGCGCCGAATGCTCCGCCGGCGAACTCGCCGAGCGCGCGTCCGGGAACACTGAGCGGTCAGCGCCCGTAGCAGGACGCGTTTCAACGACACTATGGTCGGGCGGTCACGCTCGACCATAGCTCTCAAGGAACAACACAATGTTCAAACAAACACTAGAGAACATTATGGAGCGCACCGAGGGCAGCCTCGGTGCACTCATTATGGGCATCGACGGTATTGCAGTTGAACGAATGCTCAAGGACGCCGGCCAGGAAGCAAATCTCGATGTTGCTGCGGCGGAGTTTACCTCGCTTGTCAGGAATGCACAGAAGGCGGGGAAAGACACGGGCCTGGGAGAACTTCGCGAACTGATGATTTCCCTGGACCGCGCAGTCGTCATTATGCGCTTGCTTGGTCGAGAGTATTTTGTGGTTCTGGCAATCAGCCCGGAAGGGAACCTGGGGCGAGCGCGTTTTGAGTTACGGAAAGCGGAGCTGGAACTGAAAAAAGAATTTGCTATTTGAACTACTTCGCACCCGTACCTGAAGCAGTGAGCAGCTCGATACGATGAACCTACGAAATTTAATCCGCGCAGTCCTTCTGGTGGCGCTACCGTTTGCATTCTGCAACTCCGGTAGCGCCGCTTCGTTACAGGGTCAAGTGACGGCCATCGTCGACGGCGACAGCTTTACGTTGGTCAGTCAAAAACTGCCGGTCAAGATCCGTCTGCTGGCCGTTGCCGTCCCTGAAGGGGATCAACCTTACTCACGGATCGCGCGCCAGCACTTATCCGACTTGATTCTCAACAAGTATGTGGTGGTGCGATATTCGGCTTTACAGGAGTTCCTGGTCGGCCAAGTGTTGGTAGGCGACATGGACATCGGTGCACAGATGATTCGCGACGGCGTCGCCTGGTACGACAAATCTGAAGAGCGCATGCTTGGCGAAACGGAACGCCAGGTGTATGCGATGTCGATGGAGGCTGCGCGCAATGAACATCGTGGCCTCTGGCAGGACGCAACGCCGGTCGCTCCCTGGGACTATCGCCAGGGGCCACAGGCTGTTGTTAAGTTGCCCGAGGTGGCTCCGACTACTCAGCCCGCTCCCACGTACAAACGCAAAGCCAGTGGTCTCTCAAGCGAAGATTTGATGGGCGGGGTACTGAAGCCCGGTGCGATGCTTGAGCGCCCGGAGGTGCGACCGATTTCCTCGAAAGGCACGCCGGGTACGTGGACCACGTTTGAACCGGCCGATCGCCACTTCTCGATACTCGCTCCCAGCGACGCGGTTCGCATCAGTTTTCCGGTACTCGATGACGAAGGCA
>JBKPNP010001019.1:0-3420 GCA_046732775.1 Acidobacteriota bacterium | reverse complement strand
TCTCTTAATCGAGGCAGCGTCGCTTGATGAACTGCTGACGCTGGCGGCGAAGCTCGACTATACAATTCGCGGACTGGACATGAGGTTTGCGGAGGGCGCCGTCGAAATCCGGCGTGTTTCCAAAATTGACGGTCAAACCGGCCAGGTTTTATCACTAGACTTGCTCCTGGTCACCCCAGAACTTCGGCAGGTCTGGGAATCGCGAGTAACCGCCAATTGGGAAGGTGGAACCTTGTCCGTTGTTTCGCGTGAGGGTTTAGTTTCGCTAAAACAAAAGCGTGGCAGTGCACAGGACATTGCTGACATCGAAGTCTTGGAGCGAGATATAAACGATGCGACAAATTGACATGTCAGCCGCAGCAGTGACGGCTCGTTTGAAGTTAGCATCGCAACTGCGGCGTCTTTGTCTCTCGCTTTCAACGGCGAAGATAAACCCGCCGAAGAACGTCGCTTCGCAACAGCCAGTGAAGCCACGATCCACGTTGACACCAGCTAAAAACTCTTGCAAATGAGGGCATACGTTCCCGCTTATCAATTAGTCACACCGGCGAGTTTGCCTGAGGCGCTCGCCACACTCGCGCGTGAGCCGGGCGTGTGGCAACCATTCGCCGGTGGCACTGACTTGATGGTGTTGCTCGAAGCCGGCCGGCTACCGCACAAAAACTACCTGAACATTTGGAACCTTGCGGAGCTGCGCGGCATTCAGACGACGCCCGAACACGTCACGCTCGGTGCGCTCACGACCTATACCGACGTTCAAGCCAACGATATCTTGAGCGTTGAATTCCCTATGTTGTGCCAAGCCGCGAGTGAGACGGGCGGACTCGCCATTCAAAATCGCGGCACACTCGGCGGTAACATCGCTAACGCGTCACCTGCCGCTGATTCGCCGCCCGCCTTGCTCGCGTACAATGCCGAGTTGGAATTGCTTTCGGTGCACGGCTCACGTTGGGTGCCTTATCAAAACTTCCACACCGGCTACAAACAGACGATCATGCAGCCGGACGAAATCGTTTCGCACATTCGCTTGCCGCGCCTTTGGCCCGACTTGGTTCACTACTACCGCAAAGTCGGAACGCGCAAGGCACAGGCAATCTCCAAAGTTTGTTTTGCAGCCACGGCTCGCGTGACAGACGGAGCCGTTGACGTAATACGAATCGCGCTCGGCAGCGTCGCGCCAGTTCCCTTGCGCTGTCGTCTTACGGAGAGCGTGCTGCAGGGCGCACAACTCGATGAACGCCTGATCACAACCGCAAAAGCTGAGCTGTCACGTGAGATCGTTCCCATAGACGATATCCGCTCAACCAAAGATTATCGCGTCAGAGTCAGCGTGAACGTCCTTGAAGATTTTCTACAGCAACTAATCTCCCGATGACCCTCAAACTCACGAACAAAATTCCTCCGCATCTCCTCGCGTTAACGTTTCTGATTTTGATCTCGGCCTTGCCGGCGGCGGCGCAGTGCACGAACAAGCCGCCGGCTGCCGGTGATCCGCTACATATGCTCGTGCTTGGCGACTCGATCATGTGGGGCCAGGGCTTGCGGGACGATGAAAAGTTTTCCACGCGTGTGAAGTGCTGGCTGCAGGAAAAGATTGATCGGCCGGTCAGCGTTCACGTCGAAGCACATTCCGGCGCGGTCATTTCCAGCGCCAACATCCCACAGCGGCAGTTTCCCACAAACGACGGAGAGGTCAATCAGTCAACGCCCAGCATCAACGAAGAACTGGATCACGCGTCGGAATTTTATCGTGCGCTCAAGGCTTCACCGGCCTTGATCCTCTTGAATGGCTGCATAAACGATGTCGGCGTGAAAACGCTCCTGGACGCCTCGATCCCACTTGAAACGCTCCGCGCTCGCACGAAAAAGAGTTGCGGGGACGATATGCAATCATTGCTGGGTCGCGTGAAGACCAATTTTCCCCACTCGCAAATACTCGTAACCAATTACTACCCAATTGTTTCGTCTAAAACGGATGACAACGCCTTTCTTCGTTTGCTGGTAAAGAAGCTAAACAACCAGGGGCCCGACGCGCGCCGCCTGTCAGACAAGGAAATGCGCCAGCGCCTGATAACAATTTCTGACGAGTGGTACAACACCTCGACGGCGAGCTTGCTTGAATCAGTGGCAGTGATAAACGCGGCGCCAAACTTTAGTGCGACGCCGCCAGTGCGCTTCGTTGAGATTCAGTTTGGGCCGGAACACGTGTTCGCCGCTCCCGATACCCTGCTGTGGAATTTTATGTTTGCGTCGACTAACGTATCGGGCTTTGCAAAGGTGGTGGCGGTGCTCTCTTTTGGCACCGCAGCCTACAAAGCGAACGACCACGTGCGGGAAAGCAGAATCAAAAGTTGTGAGCAGACCTACAAGAAACCGAAAGGCGTTAAAGAAGAGAAAGCAAGGAAACAGATGCGCGAAGATCTGTTTTTAATTTGTCGTTACGCCTCGCTCGGCCATCCTAACCAAATGGGCGCGTTGATCTATACCGAAGCCATCAAGGGGCAACTCCTGAACATTATCGATACCGCCGGTTGGAAACGTGATAATAATAACCGCCTGACCCTCGAGCGAAAGGATCCGCAACGATGAGTTTCCCCTTTAACGAAATACCCTTCAACAGAAATGCTGTGCAACCGATCGAATGCATCAAGGGCGGTTGGGAATTGATCAAGAGCCAGTATTGGTTGTTCGTCGGCATGAGTGTGGTGGGTTTGATTATAGGCAGCGTGGTGCCGATGGGTATTCTGCTGGGACCGATGATGTGCGGAATTTACCTCGCGCTATTCAAAACGCGACGAAATGAACCCATAGAATTCGGCTTGTTGTTCAAAGGTTTCGACTATTTTGGCGACAGCGTGATCGCCACACTCCTGCACATGGTGCCGATCATGATAATCGTGATTCCGGCCTACATCATTTTTTATATCAGCATGCTGGGAATGATTGCGGCGTCAAACGGCGAGCCGAACCCGGCGGCGATTCTCGGTTTGATGGGCGGCTTCGCAGTGTTTTGGCTGGTGATCGTGCTGGTGATAATCGTCATGTCGGTTATTTTTACGTTCGCGTATCCGCTGATTGTCGATCGCAAGTTATCCGGAATGAATGCGGTCAAACTAAGCATCCGTGCGGGCTTTGCAAACTTCTGGCGGCTGCTGGGAATGCTGATGCTGACAGGTCTGATGAGTTTTGTCGGAGTGCTGTTCTGTTACGTCGGTGCGTTCCTCGTTTTGCCGATCAGTTTCGGCGCGATCGCGATTGCCTACGAGCAGGTCTTCGGCCTCGGTCAAGTCGAACCACATCTGCCACCGCCGCCACCTTCGTTCATGTGAGTTGTTCAATACCTTGATGGCGCGCGCACACTAAATTGCGCGCGCCATTTTTGATCATCATGGCCTCAGCTAATCTGGTAATTCGCGGACA
>JBKPNP010001018.1:0-5236 GCA_046732775.1 Acidobacteriota bacterium | reverse complement strand
CACACGTTGGCGTCGGTGGATACGCCGCGATGTTTGACCCGATCGGAGCGCTGGAAACATTTAAGGACAGTATTCGGGAGATCGTCTCGTTTGGCGGAGCGACCGTGATTGAGAGGCGAGGTGGACGCATTCCCGTCGGCGGTGTGCTGCGTAACATCTCGAATCCATTTGGGCTGCTCATCGGCGACGCCGCGGGCGCAGTCTCGCCGCTGACTGCCGGCGGACTCGATCCGTGTATGCGTCTTTCAAGTTTCGCGGCGCAGGTGATCGCTGATTACCTGCAGACCGGCGACGAAAAAGTGCTCAGCGCTTACTCCGGCAACTTATTCCGAGCTCGATTCGCTTCCCGTCTCTGGATGCGCCGCCTGGTTGCCAACGTTCGTCAACCGCTCTTGCTCGAATCCGCCTGCGCCTTACTTCGTTTGCCGGTCTTCGACAAATTCGCCTGGCACGTATTCTTCGGACGCGGAAGTTTTCCGGATGTGCAATCGCAGCTCGGCAACACCGCCGCATATGAAACGAGACAAATAGCTTTATGAATAACGCACGGCCCGTGTTCATCGAACTTGATGTTGCTGCTCACATTTGGTGTCTGAGGGCTGCCACGTTTGCCCGCGCGCCGTTTGTATTCAGAATACGAACTAGTCGTAAAGAAACTCCAAACTTAGACCTTCAAGCCAAAGGAAATTGAAATGACAAGACGGATTGCCGCCATCGTTCTTATCTTTATCTGCACCTCAATCGCGTGGGCCATACTGGCCGGCACTATCTTTTCGCGCACCTATGCGCTGGATGAAATTGGCGAGTCGCATGTGACTTCTACCTGGGGAGCTCCGCAAAATCAGTCACCTCCGGTCGCCTCGTTCAAGGAAACGGTTTCGCATAAAGAGGAAAGCACTCAGGATGGCAAGAAGATCTCAAAAGTCGTGAACGAGGACGTCACCACCCGTTTGCCGCTCGAGAGCAGCGCGATTGATGTCGCGCTCGATCTCGAACACAGGCAAAAAGGTCTGCTGTGGTACAGCACCTACAAAGTCGCGTTCGCGGGAGACTACGCTTTTCGAAACAGCAGCGACAAGGAACAGCTGGTTACTGTGGTTTTAAACTTTCCGACCGCGAAAGCAATTTACGACGATCTCGTGTTCACAGTTGACGGCGTGCCGCTTGTAGTTACTAACCAACAGAACGCAGCGTACGGCTCGGTGAAACTCGGGGCCGGCCAAACCGCGCACTTGTCAGTGGGTTATCGCTCACAGGGTCTTAATGAATGGCGCTACAGCTTTAGCAGCGACGAGGTGGCGCAGGTTAAAGACTTCAATCTAAAAATGAAGACGAATTTCAACGATATCGACTTCCCAGACAACACGCTTTCCCCGTCAGAGAAACATCAGACGAACTCCGGTTGGGAAATGACCTGGTCATACAAAAACCTCGTCTCAGGTTATCAAATCGCGATGGTCATGCCTGAAAAGCTTCAACCCGGTCCGCTCGCCGGCAGAATCAGTTTCTTCGCGCCCGTCTCCCTTTTCTTTTTCTTCTTCGTCATCCTGATTATCACCACTTTGCGCGGGATCGATCTGCATCCGATGAACTACTTCTTCCTCGCCGCCGCGTTTTTCTCTTTTCACCTGTTGCTTGCGTACCTCGTCGACCACGTTTCGATTCACGTCGCCTTTGTAATCTCAGCGGTGGTGTCGATCTTTCTGGTCGTCACCTACCTGCGACTGGTTGTCGGTCTTAGCTTTGCAAGCCGTGAAGCGGCCATGGCGCAGCTCGTCTACCTGGTTATGTTCTCTTACGCCTTCTTCCTCAAGGGATTCACCGGACTGGCAATCACGATTGGCTCGGTCGCCACGCTGTTCGTAGCGATGCAGGTCACCGGACGGATTCGCTGGGCAGACAAGTTTTCCTTGAAGCCGGCGGAACAACCCGCGGGGGAATTAACCTAAAGGTACCGCCTTTAGGCGGGCCTCTTGTAAAGACAAGTAAGCGAACAAGACTGGAGCGCAAGCGCGCCCCTATGCGGTTCTCCTACAACCGCAACCGGGACGGCCGCGCTCCAGTTCGAAACCCCGTCTTCAACTGTTAACAAAACTCTTTTTTATACGTCAGTAGTATTAGCAGCGGCACAAGTGTGTTCGGGCGCGGACCGGAAATTCAGCGGGTCGCCGGATAGTTGGAACCTTCAACGGCGGCTTCGTCGTACAGCCAGTTGCGGCAGTCCAGTTTCACAGAACTACCATGAAAGCTTTTTTCTCCTTCTATACCGACGCCCTGCGGATCGCTGTGCAGTCAATTTTTGCCCACAAATTGCGGGCTTTTTTGACTTTGATCGGGATCATCATCGGCGTCGCTTCGGTGGTCACGGTGGGAGCCTCGATCAGCGGCCTGAATACTTACGTGGTGGAAAAAGTGGCGAAGGTGCTTGGCAGCAATCACTTTATGATCGCGCGTATGGCATTCAGCGGCCGTATGACTGACGAAGAATTCGAAGCGAGGAATCGACGCAACAAACGACTTAACTGGGACGACTACGAGTGGGTACGCGACCACTGCGCCAATTGCACCGAAGTGGGCGCAGGCGTTCAGGGACAGTCGGATCTGAAACAGGAAGGCATTGAGTTTCCCGGGGCAATGGTGTTTGGCGTGTCCGCGAACATGGTCGACATCGAGGACAAAACCATCGCGGAGGGCCGATTCATTTCAGCGGACGAAGTTGAGCGTTCAGCGTTTGTGGTTGTGCTCGGCGCCGATATTCGCGAAAAGTTTTTCCCCAATGTGGATCCGATCGGCAAGTTGTTGAAGGTTCGCGGTCTGCCGATGCGTGTGGTGGGTGTCGAAGAAAAACGCGGCGCCTTCTTCGGCGATTCGTTTGACCGGCACGTTTACATTCCGGTCACGACGCATTTGCAAATCTTCGGGCGCAACGGCTTGCAGATTCACGGCAAGGGACGCAGCCGGGAAACGTTTCAAGCCGCGATTGAAGACGCGCGGGTGGCGATGAGAAACAAGCACCGGCTGAACGGTAACGAAGAGGACGATTTTGGACTGGTCAATGTTGAAGAGTTGAATAATCAAATTGATCAGTTCACCGGCAGCATCGCCATGGTGGTTGTCCCGATTACGCTGATCACGTTGATAGTTGGCGGCATCGTGGTCATGAACATCATGCTGGTGAGTGTTACCGAGCGGACGTTTGAAGTCGGACTACGAAAAGCGGTTGGCGCCACCAGGCGTCAAATTCTGCTGCAGTTTTTGATTGAGTCGGCGATCCTGTGCGCGCTGGGCGGTGTGCTGGGACTCTTGCTGTCGTGGGGCGTCACCGCGCTGATTACGGCGCTGGCTTCGATCACAATGACGATCACGATTGGCTACATCCTGCTGGCGTTGATCGTTTCGACGCTGATCGGAATGATCGCCGGGATTTATCCTGCGTTCAAAGCGGCGCGTCTGGATCCTATTCTCGCGTTAACGCAAACGACCTAAACTCGATTGATGAAGTTTAATTTTTCAAAAAGTGTTTTGCGCGAGACGTTGCGAATGGCGCTGGAGAGTGTCCGTTCGCATAAGTTCAGAAGCTTCCTGACCGTGCTCGGCATCGTGATCGGCGTAATGACTGCGATCACTATCGCTTCCATCCTCACGGGATTGCGGCAAAACATCGTTTCGATCATTGAAGAGTACGGCACCAACAACATCTACGCGTTTCATCTTTCCACCGGTCCGCGCACCAGCGAAGATCGTTCGGAACGTTTGCGCAAGCCTTTGACCGTCGCCGACGCTGAGGCGATTCAGGCAAGCGCGCCCGCCGTCGAGGAAGTCGGCCACATTGCGCCCAACATCGGCTACAGCGGCGGGCCCTTTGACGACAACATTTCATACAACGGTCATAACTATCGCTGGGGAAACACGCAGGGCGTCTCCGCAAACTACGCTGGTATCACGAACATAGTGATCCGCGAAGGCCGGTTCATTACTGACAACGACGATCAGCAACGGGCGAACGTTATGGTCATCGGCGTCAACGCCGCGGACGCGCTGTTCCCTGGGCAACAACAACACATCGCCGGCACACAGGTGCGCATGGGCGGCATCAATTTCGAAATCGTCGGCGTACTCGAAAAGCGCAAGGCCGGCTTTTTCGGCGAGAACGAGGAAGACAACGCAGTGTTCATCCCCTTCCGCACTGCGCAAAAGGTGGCTCCGGCCAAAGGTTATCTGCTGCTGGTGATCAAGGCGCGGTCTGGTCAAACAAGCGAAGCGCTGCAGCAATCGGAAGACGTCCTGCGTCGTCGTCGTAATGTGAAGTTTGGCGACCCTAACAACTTCGACATCAAGACTGCCGACAAGTTTATCGAACAGTTTGACAGCATCACCGCGATGATTGGCTTGATTGCCATTGCGATTTCCAGTCTCGGATTGCTGGTGGGCGGCATCGGTGTGATGAACATCATGCTGGTAAGCGTAACTGAGCGCACCAAAGAAATCGGCGTGCGAAAAGCGCTCGGCGCGCGGCGGAAAGACATTGTGCGCCAATTCCTGTTTGAAGCGATGACACTGACTTTTCTCGGCGGCATCCTCGGCGTCGTGCTGGCAGTAGGTATCAGCCAGCTCATAATGCTGCTGGTTCCAGCGCTTCCTGCTTCGATTCCTACCTGGGCCGTGGTCTCCGGCCTCACTGTTTCAGTTGGCGTTGGACTGCTTTTCGGCGTCTGGCCCGCGCGCAAAGCTTCTCGACTCGATCCCATCGAGTGTCTGCGTTACGAATAATCATTCGTTCAGTTCATTACTCGACTATAATTCGCCCGCAATCGAAATGCGCCGCATTCATGCCGCGCGCAATCGTTCTGGCGAACATGGAAAACACGCGCGATTTCGTTCGAGAGTATTTGACCTATCTTCAGGTGGAGAAGGGTCGCGCGCGCCACACCCTGGAAAGTTATCGCCGGGATTTGAAGCGTCTCGAAGCCTGGGCAAGCAAGGCGGGAAAGCCGGCCGCAGATCTTACGCGACCCGACCTGCGGAAATGGATCGCGCAGCTTTCGCGCGAAGGCTTGGCCCCAACGTCGGTGGCGCGAGCAGTTAGCGCTGCGCGCGGCTTCTTCCGCTTTCTCATGCTTGACGGCCACATCAAACACCATCCCGCCGAAGACCTGGATACGCCGCAGAAGTTTTCTTACCTGCCGAAGTTCCTCACCGAAGACGAAATCGATCGGCTGTTCGCGGCGATAGACGT
>JBKPNP010001017.1:0-1134 GCA_046732775.1 Acidobacteriota bacterium | reverse complement strand
AGATCCGTGCTGGTCTCACTGTTTTCTTCAGTTACAAGATCGAGCTGTGCAGAACATTTTCCCGTATCGCCATTTCGAAGATGTGCCTCGGCCAGAATAAGGCGCGAATCATAAATTGCCTGACGGTCGCTAATGGTCAAGGCCAAGGCGAGAGCCTCTTCACCGTTTGAAAGAGCCCGAGCATGATCTTCCATGGCCAGGTAACAGCGAGCCAGCGTGCGGTGCGCCTGACAGGCGTACCACTTATTGCCGTCTTCAGTAGCGAGACTGACCGCGCGAACCAGGTAATCCTTCGCTTCGTCGAGCTCCCCGCGCAACATCAACAATTCGCCGAGCGAGTCGAGGATCATCGGCACCTTCTCGGCGCGTTCATCAGCTTCCGTCGCCAACGACAGCGCGCGCTCCAGGGCCTCTTGCGCACGCGTCCACTGCCCAAGCAGGATTAAATTGATACCGAGATTGTTGTAGCCGTTTGCGGCGCTCGCTTTATGGTCAGTTCGCTCGTAATAGCCGATTGCCTTTTCGAGATAACGAATGCCTTCCTGTGGTCGCTTGAGGAACCAACAGACGCCGGCCATGTTTGCGTAGATTTTGCCGAGGGTGTAACTGGCAGGATGACCACCCGTCAATTTCAAAGCCTGTTGAAGGTTTTCCAGCGCGACTTCGTAGTCGCCCTCCTGAATCTGTGCTAAGCCAATCCCGAAATAAGCTTCCGACAAGCCGCGCCACTCGCCTGCCAGCCGGAAGTGTTCGAGGGCGCGTTGGGCGTAGTCGAGCGCGATCGGGTGTTCACTGATGCTCCGATATACGCGTGCGAGTGCCGCATAAACTGGCCCGTTGTTGTGTTCAGGTGAAGCGTGTTCGGTTTCGGTGTCTGTCGTCTCACGCAGAGCGCCCTTAAGAATTGAAATGGCCTTGGGGTGATCGCCGTTGTAGTTGTACGCAAGTCCGATCTGGACTTTCAGCGATTGGATGGTTTGTTGATCCAGCTTGGCGCGTGACTCCGGCGTTTCATACATCGCTACCGCAGCCAGCGATTCGCGATACTGTCCCTGCATCTCGAGCGCGCTCGACAAAGCACAGCGGGCGAGCGCCAACACCGTAGGGTCGTTTTGAGCTGCAGCGATTAAGACT
>JBKPNP010001016.1:0-2615 GCA_046732775.1 Acidobacteriota bacterium | reverse complement strand
CTACTCTCACTACCACGGCGGCGTTCGCATTTTGTCAGAAACCGCGTCGTGCAAAATCGCGACGCCAATCACGGTAAAGTTTAGTCAGTTGAAGAAGGACACCGGCTACGATCCCCAGCATGAGTCCGCCACCTATGGGCCACTCTGGCCAGGCGGCGAATGGCGACTGCGAGACATAACCGACTACATGACCTCGGCGGCGTTTCTGTTGTTGCGTCACGCTGCGGAAAATCGCGAACAGTGGTTGACCCGTTTTTACCAGGTCGGGAAAGACGCACTAAGACCGCGGAAGCGCGGCGAGTTGTGGGGGTTCGTGATTCCCTATCAATTCAACCCAATGCCACAACTGCTAAAAGCGTTGAAGCGGGGCGGCGTGGAAATTGAAGCGGTCGAACCCATCAATCGTAGAGGGACGACTTACCTCGAAGGAACAGCGGTTGTGCAGCTCGCCCAACCTGATGGAGCGTTTGCAAAAGCCTTACTTGAAAACCAGTCGTATCCGAATCTGCGCGACAAGAGCGGGCATCCGATTTCGCCGTACGACGTGACCGCCCACACGCTTCCGCTCTTGATGGGTGTGAACGTGAAGCCTCTTTATGCGCCACTCAAAACACGCGGGCCTTACGACGTCGGCCTCTCGGCATTTGAAAGTTTTGGTCCTAACGAGGAGGGAGCGCGCGTCGCTGTCTATAAATCTCAGGTGCCCGCGATCGACGAGGGTTGGACCCGCTGGGCGCTCGAGCATCCGTTCCTGCTGTATCCACGTTTGCACTACGAGTCAGTGGATGACAAACAAATAAAGACCGGCCGACTCAAAGACCGCTATCGAGTTGTCGTTTTACCAGACCAATCGGCAACGACGATTCTGAACGGTTACAGAGCGGGCTCGATGCCGGCCGAGCTAACCGGAGGGTTGGGGACAAAAGGAGTGATCGCGTTACGCGAGTTTGTCGAGCAAGGCGGAACACTTGTTTGTTTGAATCGTGCTTCAAGCTTTGCCATCGACCAATTCAAGCTGCCGCTGCGCGATGTGGTGTCGGATGTTTCTGAGAAGGAGTTTTTCGCGCCCGGGTCAATCCTGCGACTGGAGCTCGACACGAATAGCCCGCTTGCGGCAGGGATGCCGCGCGATTCGATCGCCTGGGTTGAAGACTCGCCGGTGTTCGAAGTTGCTGGGACCGTGGGCGCCCCGCCCGCATCGAGCGCCAAGCGCGAAATCGTCCGTATCATCGGGCGCTATCCGGCAAATAAGAACCCATTACTTTCAGGCTGGCTGCTCGGCGAAAGACTAATTCGTGGCAAAGCTGCTCTTGTCGAGGTTGAGATCGGGAAAGGTCGGATCATTCTCTTTGGTTTCCGACCGCAGTATCGCGGACAGTCGCTGGCCACCTACCCGCTTTTGTTCAACGCTCTTTCAGGCAAGTAGGACAGGGACGGCTTCCGGATTCCTTGAACCTTCCTGTCTGCAGAAGCGTATAATGCATTACACGACGCGCGGAAAACTTATCGTAACCGCCGCCGGCCTAAATGGTCGCACTTCTTTTCACTTCAATTTTCATCATCGGATTAGTAGCGTGGGCCTTTTATTTATGGGCTCCGCGAGGTAAGACTTCGGAACAAGACGCGCTGCTTCCACCTGAGCCACCGCGCTGGTTGTTCAGTGATAATCACGAGAAGCAGCTTCCGGTAGTTGCCGCGGCCGCAGACACCGAAACTGCGCGCCAGGCTTTACGCGAGCGTACGGTGAATGGCGACAAGAGCGCGCTCAACGAAGCTCATGCCCTCGGCGATCGTTCCTTTTACACCGACCTGGTGCGAGAGTTAAGAACCCAGGCGCAGACGAAAGAAGCGCGGTTGGCATTGGTGTCGTACGTTACGCGGAATGAACTTCCGGTCACGCATGAACTCGCAAACGCAATCGTCGCGGACTGGTTTGTTGCGCCTGATCGCAGCTCGACCGCGAGTACGTTACACATCACCGCGCTCGCCGATGATGCTGAGTTTTATCTCCGAATTGTTAATGAAGCGTATAGTTTCTGGCAGCACCGGTTGCTACCGAATGTTTCCGCCGCAGAGTTAAGAGCGTTATTCGACGGCGAGTTTTGGGTGCTCTCAGCGAGCACCAGAAATTCCGCCGCCGGCTTCATATTGAAACGCCGCCTCGCATACCTGCGTAGCGAACTTGAAGATGCGACGCGCGTAAAGTCGTGATGTTCCCCTTGCTTGAAAGGTAGGTTGTATGGAAAACATTGATTTGGTTTCTCTTCTCCCCACATTACTGATCGGATTCGCCATCCTGATCGTCGTGCTGATTGTGCTCTCGCGCATCATGGTCAACGTCGGCGCGCGTGAGATCGCAATCAAAGAGCGCCGTTATCTCGGCGCCAAGATGCCGCCCGGACGCGTAGTGGCGACCGAAGGCGAAGTCGGCATTCAGGCAGACGTACTAAAGCCCGGTTTGCACCTAATCAGGTTCCCGTTTGAAAAGGTCGTCCGCAAAGTTCCCCTGATCGAAATTGGCGCAGACGAACTCGGCATCGTGGAAGCGATCGACGGCGAGCCAATGCCGCCCGGACGAATCTTCGCGCTCGATCGCGCTCAGAATGCGCACAACA
>JBKPNP010001015.1:0-1431 GCA_046732775.1 Acidobacteriota bacterium | reverse complement strand
AACCAGAAAGTAAAGCAGCTCGCGATACTCCCAGAGATCGCGAAGCTTGAGTGGCGCCCAACCTTTGGACGGCGCGATACGCAGCACGGGCAACTCGGTATACAAGCTATCCGAGGCAAATTGCGAATTGGAAACCATTGTCGGGCTTATCCGGGTGAACCAGTTGTACAAAGGGGAAAGGGCGAAGCCGAGGTCTGAGTCAGGTGCCAAGAGCAAAGCGTTGGCCCGTTTTGCTATCGGCTCCTGGTCTCAGTTCGTTTGTTCTTCGCCCTTTTCTCTTTGTACCAAGCGTGGCATGCACCGCTTCGATAACTCTCTGGACGTCTTCGTCAGTTAACTTTGCAGACAGCGGTAGACTGACCGTCTGCCGCCCGATCCGCGTCGCATTCGGATAATCTTCCGGATGCCAACCAAATCTTTCCTGATAGACAGGATGCTCGGGGATGCTCAAGTAATGAACGCCGACACCGATCTCGCTGGCCGTCATGGCGCTGAGAAATTCGTCACGAGTAATTTCAGACTCGGTCTCATCAATCAGGACTGTGTAAAGGTGATAAGCGTGACGTGTGTTCGCTTCAGGCTTGGCGGGTAGTGTTACAGGCAGACCGGCGAAGGCTTCGTCGTAGCGCTGCCAAATCGCCTGGCGACGCTGCCAGTTTGCTTCGACGCGTTGCAGTTGATGAATTCCGAGTGCTGCCTGTAAATCCATCATGTTGTATTTGAAACCCGTCTCTACAACGTAATAGTGCTTGTAGCCTTCATCGCTAAAGCGTTTCCAGGCGTCCTTGCTCATGCCGTGCAACGCGAGCATTTTGATGCGCGCCAGATCCTCTTCACTGCGGGTGAGCACCATCCCACCTTCGCCGGTCGTGACGTTCTTCGTGGCGTAGAAACTGAAACAACCGAAGTCGCCGAAGGTGCCGGCTTTGCGGCCGTGATATTCCGTTTCGATAGCGTGTGCGCAATCCTCAATTAACTTGAGGTTGTTTCGTTCAGCGATGTCGACGAGCGCATCCATCTCTGCGGCGCGTCCCGCAAAATGAACGGGAAGAATCGCCCTGGTGCGGGGTGTAATGCGCGCTTCCACTGCAGACGGATCGATATTCATCGTGCGCGCGTCGACATCGGCCAACACCGGCGTGGCGCCGGCATGAACGATCGCGTTGACCGTGGCGCAGAATGTCATGGGGGTGGTGATGACTTCATCGCCTTCCCCAACACCGGCGGCCAGAACGCTGAGATGCATCGCGGCGGTGCATGAACTCACAGCGGCCGCCAGCGGTTGTTGTTTATATTCCCCAAACTCCTTTTCGAAACGGGCTACGCGCGGGCCGGTGCCGATCCAACCCGATTCGAGACAGCGAACTACTTCGTCAATCTCGTCGCGCTCAATTGCCGGAGCGCCAAAAACTATGAAGTCGGTGGAAGACA
>JBKPNP010001014.1:0-1283 GCA_046732775.1 Acidobacteriota bacterium | reverse complement strand
CTCGATCATTTCGTGGGACAGGCCGTTTAGCGTCTTGAAGTCCAGGTGCTGAGGTATCGGGGTTGAATCGTGGTGGCGAACACGCTGAATCGCGGCGTCCTGCATTCGGATGTAACCAGAATAGAGGTTATCGGCGAATACGCTTTCAATGTCTTCCAATCTGACGTCTGATCCAAGAATCGGCGCGAGCAGCCGTTTGACGAGCGAGCTGCTCACGTTTGGTCGTTGTGCCAGCTCTTCCAACGTGAACGAGTCACCCAGTGCGGTTCCCAGCTCCGCCGATATGGCTGCGTAAGCGGCATCGGAACGGCGAAACCGAGTCGAACTCAAGGCTTTCTTTACCGCTCCAATTCTGTTCCTGCGTTGGTTGCAGCGTTCCCACTCTGAGTCCCCGTCTAGCCCCAGCTCCTTTCCATAGTGACTGAGTCTCTGGTCGGCATTGTCGTATCTCAAGGCCAAGCGGTATTCGGCTCGTGATGTGAAGATGCGATAAGGCTCGTCCACGCCGTGCTGGATGAGATCGTCCACCAATACACCGATATATGCTTCTTCTCTGCGTAAACGAAACATCGGACGACCGGTGACAGCCAAAGCGGCATTGATGCCAGCTAACAATCCCTGGCACGCGGCTTCTTCGTATCCCGTCGTTCCATTGACCTGGCCTGCATGGAACAGCCCAGGAAGCCGGCGGCACTGTAAGTCGGGTCCTAATTCCCTGGGATCCACAAAGTCATACTCAATCGCGTACCCCGGTCGAATAATTCGAGCCTCCTCAAGACCGGGAATCATTCGCACTAAATCCTGCTGGAGCCCCGCCGGCAATGATGTAGAGAATCCGTTCAAGTAGACTTCGTTGGTATCGTGACCTTCCGGCTCGAGGAAAAGCTGGTGCCGATCTTTGCCGGCGAACTTAACCACCTTGTCTTCAATCGACGGGCAGTACCGCGGACCCACACCCTTGATCTGACCTGAGTAGAGCGGCGATTCTGCGAGGTTCTTTCGAATTTGCTCGTGAAGGGCATCACTTGTGTAGCCCACAAAACATTGAATTTGCGGTTGGGTGATCTTGTCGGTAGAAAATGAAAACGGCACGGGGCGTTCGTCAGCGCTTTGCGGTTGAAAGGCAGACCAATCGATAGTCCTGCCGTCAAGGCGCGGCGGCGTCCCAGTCTTCAGTCGTCCAACCGGAAAGCCGAGTCGCTTCAGCGTCTCGGCTAATTCAATGGAGGCGGGTTCTCCCGCTCGGCCGGCGCTATACGTCCGCCTTCCGGTGTGAACCAGAC
>JBKPNP010001013.1:0-6624 GCA_046732775.1 Acidobacteriota bacterium | reverse complement strand
AGGCTTACGCTTGGCAACTTCTACTTTCGCCAATCACGGTATGCGGAAGCCGAACAACCTTTTGCGGAGGTTATCAAGATGGTGCCCGACTGCCATTTTGGATATCGCAGCCTCGGCGGCATTTATCACATGCAAGGGCGGTTTGCTGACGCCGCGGCCGAGTATCAAAAAGCCTTGCAGATCAAACCCTCGGCCATCACTTATTCAAACCTTGGCACCAGTCTCTTCTTTCAGGGGCTTTATCAGCAATCAGTGGTGGCCATGAAGAAGGCCGTCGAAATGGGGGCGGATAACGCGCAGAACTGGGCAAACCTTGCAGACGCCTACCGGTGGACACCGGGTAATGAAACTAAAGCACGTGAGGCCTATCTGAGTGCCATCCAAAAGGTTCGCGCTGAGCTGTCAAACAAACCAAACGATCCCGATCTGCGCAGCCGTCTCGCGCTTTACCTGGCGAAAAATGGAGACAAAGAACAAGCCCAGGTTGAAGCCGCCGCCCTCGAACAGTCGAGCAAAAGCGCAGCGGTCTTGTCCCGGTTGGTTACGGTCTATGAGTTATGTGGACAGAGACCACTGGCGCTCGAAACCATGAGCGCCGCACTGAAAGCCGGCTACTCCATTGAAGAATTTCGCCGTGATCCTGAGTTGTTGGAACTCAGAAAAGATTCTGGATATCACAAGCTCGTTGCGATGCTTCCGGGACCAACCTAACAAATAGAGAGGTGTCGGCCCGCAACGATTTTACCCTCAAGGACGTTTTCTGCTCCCACAGAGAAAACCCCACAACAGAAAGGATGCTCCCATGACTCCAATGCTTACAAATTATTCCCTGGACGTTGCTTTTTCATCTACCACACGGTCGATACCAAATAACTCCAGCCAGCCTATCCTGGCTATGGGCTATGGGTTCTCAGAACAGCCGGCGGGAGGTACCTGGCACGAGAAGGGCCAGGGCGTTCTCAGCGTGATAGCAGGCTCACCTTTTGTTTTCACCGCGTTTGATACGGCGCCGGGCAATGCCCAGCAGGTCACTAATTTCGAAGTAGACTTTCCCGACAAAAATAATCCTTTCGTCGACAACAATAACAATCCGATAGGTGACGCGGGTTCGATTGTGGCCACTGGCAAGGCCATAAAAAGCCAGACTGGTCAAAGCGCTGGTTGCAACGTCGTCGGCCTCTACTCCATGATTGGTCCTTACCGCGTGGAGGCTTCGGCTGCGGGCTTAAAGATCCAATGTACTGTCAGGATCACACTGAGCAATGGGCAGATATTTCAAGTTGATCCTGAGATACAGGTCGATGGCGGCGGCGGTGATGATAAATACGGCGGCGCGTAGCCTAGCTCGCGAGTTCGCAAACTAACACTTCAAGCTGCAGGCGCGCGCCTTTCGCGCCGCCGCCCGCCAGCGAAGTCTTCAAAGCCAGATCGGTAGCGGCGATCAGTTGGATACCGCGCGCTATCTTCGAGGAGTCACTGCGCTGCAGCGTGTTCATAAACGCGTCACGCTTTGCCGGCGGGCCGTAAATTAAGCGGTAAACTTCGTCGCGGGCGCCTCGCTTCAACAACTCCTTCGCCAAAGCCAAACGATGATAGTTTCCGGCTATTAAGCCGACCAACATCACCGGCGCCACGTCGTCTTCCAACAGGCGGTGAAGTGTTTCGAGCGCGCGTTTGCGATCTCCGGCAATCAGTTGATCGCCCAGATCGAAATTTGAAAGCTCGCGCGAGCGGTCAATCAACTGGTCAACCAGTTGTGACGTAATCTGTCCGGTGCCAACCGCCGCCGCCGACAGTTTTTCTAACTCGGATGACAGAGTTTGCAGGTTGGTTCCTACTAACCGGACGAGGTCGGTCAACACTCGATCATCAGCAGTCGTTTTAAGTTCCTTCAAACGTGTACGCGCCCACGCTTTCGCTTCTGCATCTTTAACGGCGGGAAACTCAACCAGCGTACAACTCGTCTGTAACGCCTTGGTCAGCTTCTTCCGCTTGTCGAGCTCGTCGGCAACAAAGATAAGCACCGTGGAATCGAGGGGACGGTTGAGGTAGCGAATGATGATCTCTTCGTCAGTTTCCCTGAGTTTCGCAAAATCCTTGATTCTGATCACACGGCGCTCAGACATCATCGGCATTTGCTCGGCCGCAGCAATGGCCGCCATCGCTGAATCGCTCAGCAGACTGAATACTGCCTCGTTAAACTCGCGCAACAGCGTTCCGCTTAAAGCCGCTTCGTTAATTTTCCGGGCGGCTTGATCGCGCAGATAACTTTCGCAGCCAGTCAGCAGATAGAGCGGCTCGATCTTCCCGGCCGTGAGGGAGCGTTCTAATTCTGCGCGAGTCAGGGCGGTCATTTTTGGATCTGGACGGCGTTGGTCAGCGTCGACACGATGCTTTCGGCAAAGTTTCTCGCCATCCGTTGCATTGCGGGATCTTCTTCGTTGAAGAAGTTGCGCGGGTCATTGGCGAATTCATACTCGCCGCGAAACACGAAGTTTTGATTGTCATAAAGCACGCGGTTCTCGGTTTGATCGCGAACGGTAACCGCGGCTTCAATGGTTACTTCAAAAATTCGCGCCCGGCCGGCGTCGTCCAACAGCACGCCGCTGTAACTGAAACTTTTGATGACGCCTTCGATCACCGCATCCGCGCCTTCGCGTGTCCCCTGGACGCGCAACCCGCGGCCGCGATGAATCAGTTCGTTCACCACCGCCTCGGTAAACCGCGACTCAACCTTGTAGCGCAGCGCGTTGTTCTGAAACGCAGGCACCGCCACAGTTTTGATGTGTTTGGGAAGTTGGTTTTTTGTGATCGGCTTGTAGCACTCGGCAAAGCCGGAAACAAAAAGGAGTACGACCAGGAAAGCCGTGAAACGAATCGCTTTAAGCATCGACGCTCACAATCGAGAACAGGCTCGTTGAAACGAAGGGATTCTCTCTCAGCGTCATGACCGAAGCAAGTGGACTAAATTGCGATGAGTGGTGTGCGTGCGTCAGTTCGTCGTTCTATGGGTCGGCTAATTCAGAACCGGGAGCGGTAGCGACCGGGTCACCTGTCACATTGCATCAGCTTAACCCGCACCCCGTCGCTACCGCTCCGGGTTCTGAATTTGTTTTTGCTGCGGTTCTTTTTCGTGTCCGTAGTCGATCCGTTCGCGAATCAACTAAACATTGACGCGGCTTGATATTTGTCATATCGTCCGCGGCCAAATAGGGCTCCAAATGGTTTTGATTAACGCCTAACTCACGACTCACCTCAACAGGAGGACCTCCGTGCCAAAACCCAAGCGACGAACGAAAAGCGCAACACGACCTCAGCGCAAACCCGCAGCTGTAGAAACTGAAGAGACCGAAGTTGTGCTGAGCTCAGTGCCGCGACGACGAGGAAAGGTTCAATCCATTCGCCTGACGAGTCACAAGGCGCGCAGTCGTTGGTTTCAAACGCGCGCGTCCTGGCCCGTACGCGAGGCGCCCGTCCACCGGCTTGTGTTCGAGCGTCTGCGCGTCGAGAAGTCGCTCGCGCCACCCGCGAACATCACCGCTCAATGGGAATGTGTTGGCCCGACAAACATCGGCGGGCGCATAACCTCGCTGGCGTGTCATCCCAAACATCCGGAACGAATCTGGGCGGGCGCGGCCGGAGGCGGCGTGTGGCAAAGCAAGGACGGCGGGCAAAGCTGGGCTTCGTGCTGGAACGACCAGGACATCCTGAACATCGGTTCGCTCGCGGTCGACCCACGCAATCCTGACACGATCTACTGCGGCACCGGCGAGGCGAACCTTTCGCTCGATTCGTATCCCGGCGTCGGGCTCTACAGCAGCCGCGATGCCGGTCGCACCTGGCAGTTGCTGGCGTCGGCGGAGCGAAACGGAATTCCCAGCGGCATCGGTGTGATCGCCATCGATCCGTTTGACTCCAAACACCTGCTCATCGGTGGCGTGGGCTACGCCGAGGTGAGCCTCGCGGGGAAGAGCGTGGGCGGTATCTACGAATCGTTCGACAGCGGTGTCAGCTGGGAACGCCGGACTTTCGTCTCCGCGCAAAACTACTGGTGCCATTCGATCGTTTTTCACCCCGTTAAAAAAGGCATCGTCTTCGCCACCTTCACGGAGCAGGGTTCGCGCAGCGGCATCTGGCGTTCAAATGACGGCGCGAAAAATTGGACGCAACTGACAAAAGGACTTCCGAACACAGCGTTGTTCGGTCGCACGAGTTTGGCGATCAGTCGATCTAAACCAGACGTGCTTTATGCGTTTGCCGCCGACGAAAGCAGCGCCAGCAGCGATCTATTGTTGGGCGTATACCGCTCGACTAACGGAGGCGACAACTGGAAAAGCATTGGCAAGAATCACTTTGCAAAAGAGGGACAACTTTCTTACGGCAACACTATCGTTGTTCATCCCACCGATCATAATTTCGTCATTTGCGGCGGCGTCGATCTGCACTGCACCACCAACGGCGGTGACACCTGGCGGAAGATCACGCATTGGGAACTGGAACGGGATGACCCGAAATACGCACACTCCGATCATCACGCGCTGTTAATGCCCGCGAGTGTTCCGGGTTTGATTTATGACGGCAACGATGGCGGGATTGACGTGAGTGAAGACGGCGGCGCGCATTGGAAGAACCGCAGCAACGGACTTTCAATCACGATGTTTTACGATCTCGATGTGGCGCCGAGCGACGGCCTGGTGTTCGGCGGCGGCGCACAGGACAACGGGACGGTAATCACCAAGACCGGAGCAAGTACCACCTTCTTTCAAATTTACGAAGGCGACGGTGGTTGGATCGTATTCGATCCGAAGGACGTCAATCACGTGTTCTGTTCAGTCTACAACCTGGACATTCGCCGCTTTCATGGGCGGGTTCACGCGAACGTTTCTCCACCGGCGGGAGAGTCGGAACAGGAATCGGTTTGGATGTGTTTCATCACGCTCGATCCGTCTAACTCGAATATCGTGTTCACCGGTTCGTATCGAGTCTGGCGCAGTAAAAACGACGGCGAGAACTGGAACGTCGTATCGCCGAAACTCGACGGCAGTTCGATTTCGGCGATCGAAGTAGCGCCGGCAAATCCGAAACGAGTTTACGTGGGCACGGAGAACGGCGGGTTCTTCCGCAGTCTCGACGGCGGCGATACCTGGAGCCCGAACCTCTCGAGCGCGATGGTGCCCGGCCACACCATCACGCGCATCGAAAGTCATCCGCGTGACGCGAACGTCGTCATCGCTACGGTGGCGAACTTCGGCCACTCTCACGTATTTCGTTCAAATGACGGCGGTTTGATTTGGGAAGACCTGGACGGCGGCCAGCTGCCGGATGTTCCGCATCACGTGGTGCTGATACGTGGCGACGAGTTGGACAAGGTATATGTAGGGAACGACGCCGGCGTATTTGTTTACGACGAGAACACGAAGAGATGGATGAACCTGACTAAGAACCTGCCGAACGCGATGGTCGTGGATATGGTTTACCACGAGAAGGATGGGACGCTCAGCGCGGCGACCTACGGCCGGAGCATCTGGCGAATTAAGTTGAGGTGAACAGCGGCTCCTCGATTTGCACAACCGCGAGCGTCTTTGCCGAACCGCGAGCGGTAGCGAGCGGATGCGACGCGCTACTTAAGTAAGAGTGGTCTTTATCAAATGAACCCAGGATTGAGGTGAGTCCAGCATCCGCTCGCTATCGCTCGCGGTTCGGCAGGTCAATCGCCGCGCGTGCGCTTCTGAAACCACTCCGAACGCCGCCGCAGGTTATCTGAAGGCTCGCCCTTCTTCTTCCCCTTTATCGGTTGCAGGTCGACTGATTCGCGTTCCGAGTCGTCCTCCGCAGTCGAGTCATCTTCCTCGTTCTCGCTACTGTCGTCATCTTTTGCTTTTGGCATGTCGACGATTATAAGACGTCATCACCCATGCGCAACGTGTAAATCATTTCCTTGACTTGCGCGCAGCATCGCGATAAAAGTCGCCCGCCTCTACTCAACCTCGAAGGAGCACACCATGAACGAACAAAACAAAAGCCTCGTCAATCAAGCATACTCAAACTTTCAATCCGGCAATATGCCCGCCTTGCTTGCCCTCATGTCTGACGACGTCGTCTGGACGCTTCCTGAGATGGAAGGCGTGCCCTTTGCCGGCAAGCGCAGCGGCAAAGATGCGGTCGGCGAATTCTTCTCGCTGGTGGCAGCTTCCCAGGAAGCAGTGAGCTTTAACCCGCGCGAGTTGATTGCGGACGGCGAGAAAGTGGTGGCGCTCGGGAGTTATGAATGGAAGGTGCTGGCCAACGGACGCGACTTCAAAGGCGACTTCGCACACGCCTGGTGGATCCGCGACGGCAAAGTAGCGAGCTTCAACGAGTACACCGACACCGCTGTCTGCATCGCCGCACATCAAAAGTAAGTGGATGACCTTAGCCTGCGGCGCAGGCGCAGGCATAGAGCCTGAGGGCGTGAGCCCCAGGTACAGCACGAGTAGTTCTCGAGCCCGCGAACGCGGGCGCTAAGACAAATTGGCGAAATGTGCGTGAACGAGGCCGAAAGACTGGCGCCCATTCCAGGGCTCTTCCATTGGTGCTGGATCCCTGAGGCTCACACCCCAGCCTCTATGCGTGCGCCCGCTTCGC
>JBKPNP010001012.1:0-2719 GCA_046732775.1 Acidobacteriota bacterium | reverse complement strand
AACGACGTGGTTGGCGCGACCTGTACCGGCGCCAATATTTTGCCGGCCGGAACCCCGTTGCCCGCGGCGTTATTCAATCCCGCGGCGCTGGCTTATATCAATCAGATTTATAACAAGCTGCCGCAACCCAACGCCGCTAACTTTGTTTTGAATTCTGCGGCGATTAACAAATCAGACTTCCGTCAGGAGATTCTGAAGATCGATCATAGCTTCAGCGACCGCTGGTCAGCGTTCTACCGTTACGAGAACGACAAGATTCCCACGCTCGACGTCAATTCGTTGTTCTCGAGCGGCGGCAGCCTGCCGGGAGTTTCCACGACAGAAACAGATTCGCCCGGAAAGGCGCACACCTTTCAAACGACGTTCACGATTAGCCCCAACGCGATTCTCGAAGCCCGCTACGCCCATTCTTACGGCGCCATTATCAGCCGGAACGTAGGTTTGTTGGCCCTGGCAAATTCATCCAATCCCGTGACGCTGCCGTTTGCCAATACTCGCGATCGTATTACGTCGGTTTCCGGTAACGGCTTTGGCGGCTTGACCAGCTTTGGTCCCTACGACAACTTTTCCAACAAGAACCTGTTTGGTTCAAACCTGACGCTGATACGCGGCCACCACACCATGAAGTTTGGCGGCGCTTATTCGAAGTATCGCAAGAATGAAAACGCGTTAGTCACCGACGCCACCGGCGCCAATCAGGGAATTTTTACAACCTTTGGCACTGCGCTTCCCGCCGGTGTTACCGCCAGCACGTTGAATCAGAACCTGGCCCGTTGGGCAAACTTCCTGGTCGGTAACGCGTCGACCTTCGTGCAGGGAAGATTCGATTACACCGCGAACCTGATACAAGCCAACATCGAAGGGTATGCACAGGATGAATGGCGCTTCCGGCCAAACCTGACGCTGTATTACGGAGTGCGCTATTCGCGCTTCGGTCAGCCGAATGATCGCAACGGCCGGCTCTCGAATTTCGACCCGGCGCTTTATTCTGCCGCCAACGCGCCCCAGGTTACCGGGGCCGGTAACCGCGTAGCCGGCAGCGGCAACTTTTGCAACGGCATGTTTGTGAATTCGCAAAATGTTCGCACTGCCACCAACTGCACTCCCGGCACCTCGCCCTTCGGCGATGAGATTGCGCGCACTCCGAATCGCGACTTTGCTCCGCGCGTTGGTCTCGCCTGGGATCCATTCGGCAAGGGCCAAACTTCCGTGCGCACGGGTTACGGCATTTTCCACGAACAGTTCCTGGTTGGTTTCGCTGAACAAATCATCGGCGTCAATCCGCCCTACCAGGAGAATTTCACCATCAGTAATACCCGTCTCGATAACCCTGCCGGCAGCGCCACTAATCCGCCATCGGCAGCCGCGTCAACCATCCGCGGCATGGACACGGATTGGAAAACGCCATACATGCAACACTGGTCGCTTGATGTTCAGCATCAGCTAAACAGCAAGACTGTGTTTACCATCGGCTACTACGGTTCGAAGGGTACGCATCTGGTGGGCGTAACTGAGATCAACGATCTGCCGCCGGGCCTGGCCCTGAATTCATTGTGCGCGCCCGGCAACAATACCCCCACGACTCCCGGAGTTACGCTGGTCAAGTGCCAACCGGCCGGGTATTGGTTTTCCAACACCGCCGCCACGGCAGCCCAGGGAAACCCGAACGTAGTCGGCGCTACTACATTCACTGACAATGCCATCCTGGATCAGCTCCGTCCCTATCGAGGGTATCGCTCAATCACCATGCTGCAACCGCGATACAACTCGAACTATCACAGCCTTCAGTTTTATCTGCAACGCCGCTTCAGCGGGGCCTCGCAGCTCAGTACGGCCTACACCTGGTCCAAGAACCTTACCGATAGTCAAAACGATCGCTCCAACGCGCCGCAAAATACTTTTGATATCCCGAGCGAGTACAGTCGCTCCACCCTCGATCGGCGTCATGTGTTTTCGCTGAACTACATTTATGAGCTGCCGTTCTTCAAAAAGCAGGAGGGAGCAACCGGCAAGTTGCTGGGCGGCTGGCAGGCTTCCGGGATTGTCACCTATAACACCGGATTGCCGTTCACCATCACGACGAGCAACTTTGACGCGGCGGGTCTGGGTAACAACCCGGCTGCAATTGCCGGCAACCGCCCAAATCTGCTGTGCGATCCCAACCAAAATGCGCCGCATACTTTGCAGCAATGGTTCAATACCGCTTGTTTTGCTTTGAAACCCGCAGTCGGAACCCTGGTGGCGAATGTGCCGGGTACAGCCGGACGCGGCGTGGTCCAGGGGCCTTCCACCGCACGTGTGGATTTCACTATGACTAAGAACATCAGGTTCGGCGAGGAGCGGCGCTTGCAACTCCGTGCTGAAGCCTTCAATGTTTTGAACCACACTAACTTCCGCACCATCGGCACGAACGTTACCCTGGCAACTTACGGAACGGTGACCGCGGTGCGCGACCCGCGTACGATTCAGCTCGGCGCGAAATTTATTTTCTAAACGGCCGACAGCTCGGATACTCGGGGATGCCCGCGACGCTTATCAGGTCGCGGGCATTCATTTTGTTCCGCATCCCAGAAGCCCCTGGCCCGGTGTTACAATTCGGCTTCGCTGAAAGCAGCTGCTCAAAGGGGCCTTAAGGCAGCGTCAATCCTTGAACGAAAACTCTTCCACCACATTATTGCGAAATGCCCGGCTGATTCTTCCTGACAGGATCATCGAGAAT
>JBKPNP010001011.1:0-3018 GCA_046732775.1 Acidobacteriota bacterium | reverse complement strand
GGTAGAGCGGCTGGCGAGTCGCGCGGGTGTGGACATGCCGATTACGCATGAGGTGCGCGCGGTTCTCTATGAAGGAAAACCGGCATCGGAAGCCGCGCGTGAGTTGATGACGCGGCCTTTGCGCGCGGAGCACAATTAGTTACTGTTGCTGTTTGAAGACAGGCGCGGCGTAGTTCCGAAGAGTTCTGGGTCCAGATGGCAGAGACTGAACACAAAGATTTGGCTTCTAATCGTGCGGCCTGGCACGAATACCATATCCTCGACAAATACGAGGCCGGGATCGCTTTGACTGGTACCGAGGTCAAGAGCGTACTTGCGGGACGAGTGCAGCTTAAAGAAGGGTATGTCGCGGTGCGCGAAGGGGAAGTGTGGTTGTTCAATGCTCATATTTCCCCGTATGCTCACGGTAATCGAGAAAATCACGAACCTTTGCGAACGCGGAAACTGTTATTGCATCGACGTGAAATTGAAAAGCTCGATGAAGCGGCCGTGAAGCAGGGCATGACCCTCGTCGCCTTGCGGATTTATCTGAAGAACCGGCGGATCAAGGTAGAAGTCGCAGTCGCCCGCGGCAAGAAGCTTTACGACAAGCGGGAAACCGAACAGCGCCGAACCGTGGATCGAGAGATGCGCGCACAGTTAAAAGAGCGAAATAAATAGAATTAAGAACGTTAGCTGGGAGTTAATTACTGATGCAAATTGAAAGCACAAACGGCTCTTATCAGGACGCCGACGTCCAGGCGTTGGCGATTGCGGTTTTTAAAGACGAGAAAGCCGACGAAGGTTTCCTGAAGGACCTCGACGGGTTTACCGGCGGCATAGTGAAGTCGTTGATTGACTCCGAAGAGTTGAAAGGCAAGGAAGGCGAAACTGTGTACTTGCCATTGCTGAACAACCAACACATCAAGGCGAATCGGTTGCTGTTGGTCGGCGTCGGTGATCGAAGCGAGTATACGCCGGCGTTGGCTTCACAAATGGCCGGTACTGCCGTACGCGCGTTGCGGGCGAAGAATGCAAAAGTGATCGCCGTCGCTGCGAGACTCGAAGGGAATGTTGAAGACGTCGCATCCGCAGTCGCGGAAGGGGCGTATCTGGCGTTGTTTGATCCGGACAAGTATCGCACGGTGGATAAAGAGGAACGGGCGGTTGATAAGCTGGTAGTCGTGCTCGACGGTGCTGACGCGACAGGGCTCAAGCGGGGCGTAGAACGCGGCAAGATTATTGGCGAATCCGTTAATTTTACTCGCGATTTGGCAAACGAGCCGGGCGCGTACATGACGCCGACAGACATGTCGGAACGCGCGCGCGACATCGCGACTGAGTTTGGTTTGAGTATCGACGTACTTGATGAAGCGCGCATGGAGCAGGAAGGAATGGGTTCGCTGCTCAGTGTGTCGCGTGGATCAGATGAGCCCGCAAAGCTCATTATTTTGAAATACACGCCCTCGGCTGCACCGAGCGAAAGCAATGAACTGTTGGCCTTCGTCGGGAAGGGAATTACTTTCGATTCGGGCGGCATCTCGCTCAAGCCCGGCGAAAACATGGAGCTGATGAAATACGACATGACCGGCGGCGCGACGGTGATTGGAGCCATGCGTGCTATCGCGCAACTCAAGCCGTCGATTCCAGTTCTCGGCGTTGTTCCCTGTGCGGAAAATCTGCCGTCGGGTAAGGCAACGAAACCAGGTGACGTCGTGCGCGCGATGACCGGCAAGACAATCGAGGTTATCAATACAGACGCTGAAGGCCGTTTGATTCTCGCCGACGCAATCGCCTACGCGAAAAAGCTCGGAGCCACCACCGTTGTCGATATGGCGACGCTGACCGGCGCAGTGTCCATCGCTCTCGGCGATGTGAATACGGCAGTCATCGGCACCGACCAGGAGTTGATTGACGAAATAATTGCCGCCGGAAAAGAGACGGGCGAAAAGTTTTGGCAGCTGCCGCTAGACAAGGAGTACTCCAAACAAATCAAGTCGGACATTGCTGACATCAAGAATGTGGGTGGTCGGAAAGCGGGAACCATCACGGCGGCCGCCTTTCTCAAAGAGTTTGCCGACGGTCTCTCCTGGGCTCACCTTGATATAGCCGGAACGGCCTGGGCTGACGAGGCGAAACCTTACCGTGCAAAGGGGCCGACCGGGATTGCGGTGCGCACGCTGGTACGGATGGTGGCGCGTGCGGCGCTCAAGTGTAACGGTGCTTAAAGGAGTGAGTGTGGACATTAGTGGACAAGCTGTCCACATCTGTGAACACAAATTCGGTCGAACTAAAACCCTAACAGGATTTTTGTTAAGAATTGAGCGTCGAGGGTAGTGGCATTCGAGTTGTAAGAGGGGCGGCGAGCCAAAGGAGCGGCATCCCTCATAAAAAGATGTCCTCGCCCCCTCGACGGTCAATCGGGGTACGCAAGCAGCCGCTCCTTTGGTCTCACCGCTTCAACGAATCCCCGACAACTCCACAGTTCAAAGTCCAAACCAGTCCGGGGAAAGTGTTATACTTTTCCGGCTTGTTTGAGTGTTTAGCGGCCCACCGTCCATCTGTTTGCGTTGAGGGATTTGCAAACTCGTGGTGACTAACTATTACAAGGTTCTCGGAGTGAAGCCGACGGCATCGCGTTCGGAGGTTAAATCGGCCTACCGAAAGCTTGCCCGGCTGAGGCATCCGGATGTAAACGGCGGCTCGGAAAAGGCTGCCCGCGAGTTTGCGCTGTTATCAAAAGCCTATCGGGTGCTGACGGATCCTCAGGAGCGCGTTTACCATGATCAGCAATTGGCCGCGCAGACGAGTGACAGCTATTCCATTCTCCATTCCGACAACCGGCACGCGCAGCGCGCCAGGAATTTGGCCGTTCAGGCTCGCTGGGATCGAGTGGTCGATCAAGTTTTAGAAAGAGATCGCCAGGAGAGTCGCGAACGGCAGCGGGCCGTGTTTACCACCGTCTCCCTATTCCTTTCCACATTCTTTGTAGCGCTGATTCGACCTCATTTATGGCAGACGTTTGATTTCGCCGGCCGC
>JBKPNP010001010.1:0-4725 GCA_046732775.1 Acidobacteriota bacterium | reverse complement strand
ACTTTGACGAGAACCCGAACCTGCTCGATTGGCGCCCTGACGGCGTCTACTTCAGTGGTCAACAAAAAACTGCTTCGCACCTCTTCCGTCTCGATCCGTCCAGCGGCAAGATTACTCGCCTCACCGGTCCCGATAATTTGATGGCGGCATCGTTTTCTTTGACGCGCGACGGCAAACAGCTGGCGTTTGCGGCGGCAAGTCCGAAGTCGATTAATGAACTCTTCGTTTCGGAGGTGAAGAAATTTTCGGCACGTCCACTCACAAACGTTAACGTGCAAACCAAAGCGTTCATTCTCGGAACGCGAGAAGTCATCTCGTGGAAGAGCACTGATGGTGCGTTGATTGAAGGCGTGCTGATTAAACCGGCAGATTTCGATCCGGCCAGGAAGTATCCGTTGCTGTGCGTTATCCACGGTGGGCCGACCGGTGTCGATCGGCCAATATTGTTAACGCCGGACAGCCGCTACTATCCGTCAGACATTTGGGCCGCGCGCGGCGCTCTGATTCTAAAAGTTAACTATCGTGGCAGCGCCGGGTATGGCGAGAAGTTTCGCCAACTGAACGTGCGTAATCTGGGGGTCGGCGATGCGTGGGATGTTCTGTCCGGCATCGATTACTTGATCGGCAAGGGCTGGGTCGATCCGGCTAAGGTCGCTTGCATGGGCTGGAGCCAGGGCGGATACATTTCGGCATTCCTCACCGCCTCGTCGGACAAATTCGCTGCGATTTCTGTTGGCGCCGGCATCTCAGACTGGGCCACTTACTACTACAACACTGACATCACGCCGTTTACCATCAACTACCTCGGCAAGAATCCGGTTGACGATCCGGAAATCTACCGCAAGACGTCGCCGATTACTTACGTCAAAAATGCGCGCACGCCGACTCTGATTCAACATGGGGAACTCGACCGTCGTGTTCCCATCGCTAACGCCTACGAGCTGAGGCAAGCCCTGGAAGATAAGGGTGTGCGTGTTGAGATGATCGTTTACAAAGGCTTTGGTCACGGCATCACGAAACCAAAGGCGATGCGCGCCGTGATGAACCACAATCTCGCATGGTTCAATCATTACCTCTGGAACGATCCGCTTCCGGATTTCGCTAGTCCGGTGGTGCCGAAGAAAGACAATAAGGAAGCGGAAAAGAAGACTGCGGAAAACTGAGCGATGCCTTTAGAAGCAGGCGCAAAACTCGGTCGCTACGAGATTCTGTCTCAACTGGGCAAAGGCGGAATGGGCGAGGTGTATCTGGCGCAAGATCCGAAACTCGACCGGCGGGTAGCGTTGAAAGTTTTGCCGGCGGAGTTAGCCGTTAGCCGTGAACGGATGGTCCGTTTCGTTCAGGAGGCGCGCTCGGCGGCCGCGCTCAACCATCCCAACGTCGCCCACGTTTATGAGATTGGCGAGCATGAGGGTCTGAATTTCATCGCGATGGAATACGTGGAAGGCAAGACCCTACGCGAGAAAATTCATTACGAGCGGACCGAGCTGCGAAAGTTAATTAAGTATCTGCAGCAGGTAGCAGGGGGCCTCGCGAAAGCGCACGCGGCGGGAATCGTCCACCGTGATTTAAAGCCCGATAACATCATGATCACGAGGGACGGTTATGCCAAGATCCTCGATTTTGGTCTGGCAAAACTTATTGAAATCTCGACTGCCGCACCGGAGGGCGGAACGATCAGCGACGCGGCGACCGTCGCCCTGGAGCCCCATTCAATTCCTGGCCGCTTACTCGGCACCGTCGGTTACATGTCGCCCGAACAGGCGCAGGGCAAAACTGAAATCGATCATCGCTCGGATATTTTTTCGTTTGGCTGCATGTTGTTTGAAGCGGTAACGAAACAGCGTCCGTTTCAGGGCGAATCGAATGTTCAGTCGTTGTACAAAATCTGTTACGAACCCGCTCGCCCGATCAAAGAATTTGACCCGGCCGCTCCCGCCGATTTGCAAAGAATCATTCGTCGCTGCCTGGCGAAGGATCCGGAAGAACGCTATCAATCCATCCAGGATATCGGCCTCGAGCTGAAGGAACTCCGCCGTGAAATGGAAGGCGATACGCAGTTTGATGTGACGGTTCCGCCCGCCTCAGTCGGCAGTGACACTATTTCGTCGCAGGTTGATTACCGCGTTCCGGCGAGTCCGACTATTTCACTGCCCGCCGCAACTGGCGACGTCAGTGCACTGCAAACAGCCTCGAGCGCGGGCGTCATCTTCGGTGAAATCAAGCGTCACAAACGGGGCTTCGTCTTCGCGTTGGTAGGGCTGGTGATTCTGGCTGTCGCGGCGATTTTCGTTTGGAACAAATTCATCAATCGGCCCGTCGCCGAACCGTTCCGTACCATGAGCATTACGCGTCTCACCACCGGCGGTCGCATTGGCGACGCGACGATCAAAGGTTACGCGTCGATTTCGCCTGACGGCAGATATGTTGTTTTCAAAACAACGGAGCCCGGCAAGGAAAGCTTGTGGGTGCGACAAGTATCGACTGGCAGCCTGGTGAAGATCGTCCCCGACCTCGGCGGCAAAATCGGCGGCACAACTTTCTCCCGCGACGGCGAGTTTATCTACTATTCCTTGTTTGATAATCCCCTCGGCACTTTGTTTCAGGTGCCCGTTTTAGGCGGAACGCCGCGACGGATTATGGCCGGCGTCACGAGTCCGGTAACTTTTTCGCCTGACGGAAAACAGTTGGCATTCGTGCGTCCGTCGACTACCGAGTCTGATTTGCTGGTCGCCGACGTCGACGGCACCGGCGAACGCAAAATAGCGACCCGGAGACTGCCGGCGTTTTTCGCCTATGGCGGCGGACCGGCCTGGTCGCCTGACGGAAAAACGATCGCCTGCGGCGCCGGATCGTACAGCGATAACTCGGCGACGATCGTTTCCATCCCCGCTGCCGGTGGCGCTGAAATTCCGCTGGCGACGCAGAATTGGGTTTCAGTCTCTCGCGTTCTCTGGCTCGGTGACGGCAGTGGTCTCATTGTCGCTGCCGTGCCGGGACTGGTGTCGACCGGTACGCAGTTGTGGTACGTCTCCTATCCGGCGGGTGCGGTGCGTCGAGTGACCAACGATCTTAACGCCTATGGCACCAGCAGCCTTGGCTTAACAAACGACTCCAAAACTTTGGTTACGGTGCAGGCGGATAAGTCAGCGCAGTTGTGGGTGGTCACTTCAGACTCAGGTGACGCACGGCAGATCACCAACGGGAAATATGACGGCGACAGCATCGTCTGGAGCGCGCGCGGTCCAATTCTTTACACCGCACCCTCGGGCGAACAATCGGACGTTTGGAGCGTCAACCCGAACGGTGGTGAGAACCGCCAGGTGACTTCCGACGCATACAGCGAGGGCCTCGGTTGCGTGTCGCCGGATGGGGGCTATGCTGTGTTTAGTTCGAATCGATCCGGCAACTTCAATATTTGGAAACTGGATTTGGCGAGCGGCGAGCAAACTCAACTGACACAAGGAAACGAAGTTGATTCGCAGCCGCAATGCACCGCGGACGGCAAATGGCTGGTCTTCAAATCGTTGCGTCAGGGAAAATTCGGGTTCTGGAAGCTTGCCCTCGACGGCGGGGTTCCCGAGCAGCTTTCTGACAAGTCGGCGAACTGGGCGGCGATTTCTCCCGACAGCAAATACGTTGCTTTGCGCTACTTTGACGATCGCGCAAACGCGAACAAGATCGCAATCATTCCGTTTGCGGGCGGGGAACCGGCGAAGACGTTGGAAGTGCCGGGCACTTACCGGGACGTTGGCCTCGGCTGGACGGCGGACAGCCAGGCCATAATCTATGCCGAAACCAGGGACAACGCCGACAACATCTGGAGCGTTCCGCTCGCGGGCGGGTCGGCGCGAAAACTCAGTTCATTTACCAGCGGCCTTATCTTCGCGTTTGCCGTATCACCTGACGGTAAACAGATCGCACTCTCACGTGGCAATCAGATCGATGACGTCATCCTCCTGAAAGACTCGCACTAGAATCCGTCACCCCTCCTAAAGAATTAGTTGACACAATCTTCTGCTCCGATCTATAGTCCTAAAAAATTAGGAGCTGACCTGCAAAATGGCACGCAAAAAGAGTGAACAGTTGACGCCGCTCGAGCTTGAAATCATGCATGTACTCTGGGAAAGCGGCCCGGCGAATGTTCAGAGCGTGCAGCAAAATCTGGCGCGCCCGCTGGCCTACACGACCGTGCAAACGATGCTGAACATTCTGCAGAAGAAGGGCAAAGTTAAACGCGCGTTGCAGGATCGCGCCTATTTTTATAAGCCGGTTGTGAGTCGCAGTCAGGTAGTGAGTCAGCACATGAGCGACATTGTCGACAGGCTGTTTGGTGGCTCGGCCGAAAGTTTGGTAATGAGCCTGGTTGAAACAAAGCATCTGACTCCGAAAAAACTCGAACGATTGCGACAACTGATTGAAAGCGGCGACGAAGAGAAATGAGAAGCGTCAATCAACTGTTAATTAACTTTCTGCTGAACGCGACGTGGCAGATAGCTTTCGTGACGTTGTGTGCCGCGTGTTGCCAGTGGTTGTTGCGCGACCTTGCAGCAACTTCACGGCATGCTGTCTGGGTGGCGGCGATTGTGATCTCGTTTCTACTTCCCGTGGCGAGCAGTTACGACGTGGGGGGATTGAGGAGCGATGCCAAACCGGCGGTTGCTTCTGCTGCGGCCGCTAATCCGCGCGTTTCTGAAGTCGCGGACGCCGATACTCTCGCGCCGG
>JBKPNP010001009.1:0-4671 GCA_046732775.1 Acidobacteriota bacterium | reverse complement strand
TTCGGGGCAATGGCGCGCATCGCCGCCGACGCAGAGCTCGCACACGCCACAGCCCGCATTAATTTCTCCGACAACTCTGCGACCGAGCAGCTTGTCGTCGGGTGCTGATTCAACAACGCCAACGAACTCGTGACCGATTGTCCCCTGGAACCCGGCGTAACCGCGCGCGATTTCGCGATCGGTGTTGCAGATTCCCGAGAGCGTGACGCGAACGACGGCCTCGTCCTCGCGATCAGGTTTGGCAATATCCTTAACCGCGAGTTTCTTTTTTTCGATTCGCAGCGCGAGCATGGGGTGAAAGCGGAAAACGGGAGTCAGAATTCAGGACTCAGGAGTCAGGATTTAGGAATCAGGACTCAGGCTCGAAGGGTCGACGGTTAATAGCCACGCCCGTGAGCCGTGGACTCAACCGGTAATTGCTAATGGAGCGCGGAAGGTGCGGCAGTCGCTAGCGTTTGGATAGAACATTCAACAGAGGTCGACTGTCGCACCTTCGGCGCTCGATCCCTTTTGCTGTCTTTCTTCCCACGCCCTCACGGGCGTCGCTATTGACCACCGGCCCTTCGCGCCTAACTCCTGACTTCTGATTCCTGACTCCTTCTTCAAAAGCTCTTTGTTCTCGTGTAGATGTTCTGCGGCGTCAGTTCAACAGTCTGTTTCGAACCGGCCACGTTCACGGGCAAACGCCACTCGAGGTTTTCATCTCCAGCGAGCACGGCATGCAGCCACCAGGTGCCGGGAGGGACAGCGACGGACGCCTTTCCCTGAGAATCGAGTTGCGCGGCAATCGGCGCACGCCCCTTCATCCGCTCGTTCAAAAAGTCGTCAAAGCGCTTACCGGCGCGCCGCTCCGTAAAATATTCGTGCCGAGCGGCGACGATGTCGAACGGGTAGAGCTCGACCGAAACGGCGAGCGCGTCGCTGCCGTTGTCGACCGGTCCGACGAGCACGATTTGAACAGTTGTTTGGTTGTTAGGACGTCGAGGCTCGGCGGCACTCTGTTGGGGCAGCTTCTCGTAAATGACCCAGCCGGAGACAAACAACCCGAGCACGAGGGCGACGCGCAGAACCGCCGTGACCAATCGATACCCGATGCCGGTAGTGTTCATGGTTCAAAAATGATCGACAGTTTGCCGCCGCGGCCGCGATTCATTTCTTCAAGCTTCTTACGTAACCAACTAAAGAGTCAATTTCCTGCTCTGACAACTTTTTTGAGTAACCCGGCATTTTTCCTTTGCCGTTCATGATGGCGTTGAATATCCGTTCGTCGCTCACCCGGTTTTGCCAGTCCGGGTCCGCCACATTGCGCGCGTGATTGGATTTGGCTTTTGCGGTTTTCGCGCGACCGTCACGTCCATGACACGACGCGCAGTTCCGCGCGTACAAGGCTGCGGCACTGGCGGCACTCGGGCTTGGGCCCGCTGCAGAGAAAGTCTGGGTCGCCGCCAGTGAGGCAGAGAGGGCAATAGCAAACAAGATCGAAAACGTAGTCTTTCTCAACGTGGCTCCGCCTTCACACAACTAAATTCTTTTCGTGGGGAGAATCGTCCTGCTTTCAACGCCTGAGGCTGGCTGCGATAGTTCTCTTTTCAAAAACATGATACCGGAAGCGCGCGTGTTTTGTGTATTGCAATTCGGATTCGTTTCGGGGTTGAAACGTTTCGGAATGCGAAGTAAGCTCAGACGACTTCAAAAGATTTTGGATTACGTCACGAGCGAAGGTTAGGGTTTCGCTCAGGCCGATCTCTCCCAGTAGAAATTTTGGACATCATCTCAGATAAATTTCGCGACGAATGCGGTGTGTTCGGAATCTATGGACATCCGGACGCCGCGCGTCTGACCTATCTCGGTCTCTACGCGCTTCAGCATCGCGGGCAGGAATCCTGTGGCATTACATCTTCCAACGGGACGGAGTTGCGACTCGAACGTGCGATGGGTCATGTTGCCGATGCCTTCGACCAGTCCACTCTCGATCGACTCGCGGGCGCGAGCGCAATTGGACACGTTCGCTACTCCACCGCCGGCGAAGTCTCAATTCGCGAAGCCCAACCTTTTTTAGTGACCTGCCAACACGGCCAGCTGGCGGTTTGTCACAACGGCAACCTGCCTTTCGCGCGCGAAGAGCGACAAAAACTGGAACGTGAAGGCGCCATTTTCTCAGCGACTTCCGACACCGAAGTGATCCTTCACGGCGTGGCTCGCTCGAAAGAACATTCGGTACGCGAGGCTATTCCGGAAGTTTTGCGCCGCACTGAAGGCGCGTTCTCGATGCTGTTTCTGACGCCCGGTGAATTGATAGCGGTGCGCGATCCGCGTGGCTTTCGTCCGCTCGCGCTGGGTCGTCTGGGCGATGCCTGGGTGGTTGCGTCGGAAACCTGTGCCTTTGATTTGATCGACGCGCAGTACATCCGCGATGTCGAACCGGGTGAGATGCTGGTCATCGACCGTGACGGGCTGCGTTCATCGCATCCGTTGGGCGAGCAGAAGCCTTCGATGTGTTTGTTTGAGCACGTGTATTTCGCGCGCCCTGATTCGCTCATCTATGGCCGTTCGGTAAATGAATCGCGACACCGGATGGGAAAGCGGCTGGCGCTGGAACATCCCGCGGACGCCGATTTAGTCGTTCCCGTTCCGGACTCAGGCACAGTGGCCTCGATCGGTTATTCAGCGCAAAGCAAGATCAGTTTTCGTTTCGGCCTGGTGCGCAACCATTACGTTGGCCGAACGTTTATCGAACCACGACAATCGATCCGCTCGTTTGGCGTGCGCATTAAGTTGAACCCGGTGCGGCATCTGATTGAAGGGAAACGCATCGTGCTAATTGATGATTCGATCGTACGCGGCACCACTTCAAAAAAGATTGTCAGGATGGTGCGTGAAGCCGGCGCCAAAGAAGTTCATTTGCGCATCAGTTGTCCGCCCACGATCAGTCCGTGCTACTACGGTATCGACACCCCCAACAAGGCAGACTTAATTGCGGCGCAAATGTCGATTGAAGAAATTTGTAAGTTCGTCGAGGCTGATTCGCTGGGCTACCTCTCGCTTGAAGGCATGATTGAAGCGATTGGTCTCAGTCCCGACGCGTCGTGTGTGGCCTGCTGGAACGAAAAATATCCGACGCGGATCACGAGTGAAGCGGAAACAATGTGGGAACGTGATCACGAAACACTGCTGGCCGAAGGTTAGTTGTAACAGTGTGAAGATCAGAGGGAAATTTTGCCGAAGCGATCGTTAAAAGGTTGCGGCTGCGCGATTGCCGTTTTGGTCTTGGTGTTGGGAGCGGCCGCTTTCGCAGGTTGGAAGTTTGTCTTGCCGTGGTGGAAGTTGAAGCCGCCGCCGCCTTCAGGTGGTGAACTTCAGATCCACGTGCTGGATGTTGGTCCAGTCGAAGGCGATTCAATTTTGGTCATCGTGCCTGGCGGCAAGACTGTATTGATTGACGCCGGCGATACCGGCAAAGGCAAAGTAATTCTTGACGCGCTCAAGCGTTACAACGTGCAACAGTTGGATTATTTTGTCGGAACCCACCCCCACCCGGATCACCTTGGCGGCGCTGACGAAGTTTTCAAAGGAACGAAAGTACTGAACGTGATCGATAACGGCGAAGGGCCTGACGTGCCGGAGTCGCTGGCGCCAACGAAACCTGCCGCGCCTGCAGGGAAGAAGCAGGTCGAGAAAAAACCGGTCAGCAAAAAATCGAACAAAGGCGTGACGGCGTTTTTTGACGAGTATAAGGAAGCCGTTGCCCAGAGCGGCGCGCATTACGAGAAAGGCGTTCCGGGCGCGAAATACGATCTTGGCGGCGGCGCGCGGTTGATAGTTTTGGCGCCGACTGAACCGCTCTTCACAAAGGAACAGGTGAAGACTGGAGGTAATCTACCGAACGCGAATTCGCTGGTGGTGCGTTTGGAGTATGGCGACTTCTCGATGCTGTTGACGGGAGACGCGGAGGAGCAGACCGAACATCGTTTACTGACGAAGGACTCGAATCTGACAGCGACGGTTTTGAAAGTTGCTCACCACGGATCGAAATACGCAACCACACAGGATTTTGTGGGACGCGTGAAGCCGGCAGTGGCGATCGTTTCCTGCGGGGAATGGAACCGCTACGGCCATCCCGCTCAGGTTGTGCTGGATCGCCTGCGCGCTGCAAACGCAAAACTCTACCGCACAGATTTGCAAGGCGAGATCACAATCACCACCAAGGGCAAGGAAAACGACTACAAAGTAACTGCCGCAAAAGAAACGTCAAGCGACATATGGTTGGGCCGAACAGCGCAAAAGGATGATTCGTCGCGCTCGGGTTTCATCGCCTACGGCGACTTTGGAAAGCCTGCGAAGAAGTAGTGAATAGGGAATAGGGAATAGTGGATAGTGAACAGTTAATCGCAATGTTGCCACTTACCATTTACTACTAACATCAACTATTAACTATTCCCGATTTACTATTCCGCGTTTTAAGTATTCACCATTAACTATTCTCTATTACCCGATGAGCAAACCCATCACTTACAGCGACGCCGGCGTTAACATCGACGCAGCGACGCGCGCGACGGACAAAATCAAAGAACTCGCCCGCCGCACTTTCAACGAGCGAACACTCTCAGAGATCGGCAGCTTCGGCGGGATGTTCGATGGCGCGTTCCCGAACCTGAAGCAACCGGTGCTCGT
>JBKPNP010001008.1:0-6390 GCA_046732775.1 Acidobacteriota bacterium | reverse complement strand
CCCGGCCAGCGCTGATGAGCCTGCAAACCACAAAATTGATATCGTGCTTAAATCGTAGAAGGTGCCAAAGACGTCGCCGAGATAATAATGCGCGAGATAAGCGAGGGCGCGGCCATTAGCGGAACCTGCTTCCTGGGTTGCAGTTTCCGGGCGAAACTCTTCCGGGGCAATCAGCATTGTCGTCACAATGCTGCTCGCCACCAGCAAAAAACTCATGATCAGCGCTGCAGTAGTCAGAAGCTTGCGAGTGTTACGTATGCGGCCCTCGAGCAATTGTTTCGTAGTTACTTCCACTTGAGTGCGCGCGCTGCGTGTTGAGTGAATATTCTCCAGTTCCTGATCACTCAAAACGCGATCGCCCCGCACGAGAGGCATTACCACAACTCCCGTTTCAAAACCTGACAAACCCAACGCGAGTTTCGGAAAAACGACGAAGGCAGTCCCGATCATCAGCAGCGGATTTCGATAGCTCTGAAACAGCGCAGTTTTCCAATTCCCCAACACAGCTGGATGCGTAAAGATCTCGTAAAACCCAACGACCACCACGGTAAGGTTCAGCGCCAGATATACACCGACGAGCGCCACTGCGATCCCAATCGCTTCTTTGAAGCCCTTGAGAAATATCGCGCCGAGCGCCGCCACCAGAATGAGCGTTATGGCGACGCGATGATTCAGGAACTGCAGGTGCGCCAGTACGAAGGGATTTTCAACGATGTGGGCCGTGGCGTCAGCGGCTGACAGGGTGATGGTGATAATGAAACTCGTGGCGGCAAACCCGAGCAACGCCAGCACGAAAAGCTTTCCCTTCCAGCGGGAGAGCAAGTTCTCGAGCATGGAGATCGAACCATCGCCATGCGGGCTCTCCGCCGCGACGCGATGATACATAGGCAGCGCGCCAAACAGCGTCAGCAGCACCAGCACGAGCGTCGCAATTGGGGAAAGGATTCCGGCGGCGAGATACGCGATGCCGGGTTGGTAACCCAGTGTCGAAAAGTAATCGACACCGGTCAAACACATCACTTTCCACCAGGAATGTTGTTTATGAACAGTCGAATGTTCGCTGTCAGAAGATTGTCTGCCGCCCTTGAATAACCAGAGCTTGAGTAACCGCCTTGTTCGATCGAGAAGAGGCATGCTGATGGCAATGCTTCACTGGGGCTAAGTTTAGTCCTTTTCCTGTCTGGTTGTTTTGGTTGGCAAATTCTACGCGGAATCCAAAGAGCGTCAAGCGGATTTGCAATTGAATCGAACCTTGCGCCGAAAATAAAAGCGGGCGGGGGCCTCCCACAGCCCCCACCCTAAGGCCACGTGTCCTCACCCCACGCGACCACTACGCTCACCGGGGAGGTGAACGCAGCGCGGATTATGCAACAGCATCATTAAACTTTCAACCGCGGTTCAACATGAACAACAGGATAAAAGTTTGTTATGAATGTTAGAGATTTTTTTTGTGTGAGGCTTGTCGTCGGATAGTGACTCTTACGATCGCTTGGCGCCGAAAGTTGAGGTAATGCCACTTCCGATCGCTGCCGAATCGTCGGCGCCCTTTGAGTCTGTTGTAAGTTTGTCAGCCACTGAAAGGTCGGCCATTGCCACTGCAACCAGCAATGCAGTGACGCCGAGCGTTGCCAGAATGTAGAGCAACGCGGTCATTTCTTTGTAGAGGAGAATGATCGTGCCAATGGTCAGCAGCGCCGCCCAGAGAACTGTAATCATTTTTCTTTTGCGGCGATCGTCAGCTGCCGTTCTGCGTTTCATTCAATTCACTCCTAAGCGAAACTAAAATATTTTGATTAATAAATGACGCGGTTGGCGATCGACTGACCGCCGGTGGTAAACATGTTTCCCAAGCTGCCCGATACTGCCCCGACCAGCGTCTGGGTAAGTCTGCCCGGAGAAAACATTCCCGCTTCCGGTACTTCAATTATGTCGAAAGCCTGCAGGAAGAAGTCGGGCTTCTGATTCTTCTTGATGGCAGCGTAATCGACGCGAATCATTTCCTGGTCCGTCGCTCCCGGCTTCTGACGGTATATACGGATGTCGTTGGCCTTTGCCTCTTTGCGGACGCCGCCGACCATCGCGAGCGCGCGGCTCAGGGTGAGTTGGTCGCGAAGGAAAATGCCCTGGGGTGCTATGACACTGCCGGTGATGTAAACCGGTTCGGCTTCAGTTACTAGTACAATATCGCCTGGACGCACGACGGGATTAGCTTCTCCCTTACCGCTTCTGAGATCCGCAATCTTCACGATCTCAAATGGAGCCTTGGTGGTATCAATCGGCTTAGCCAGTGCCTCTTCGCCGGGCTGCGGGCACATCAATGGCTCAGTGTGAAAAATTTGAATCGTGCCTGAGGCGCGGTCAGTGAAACCACCCGAAACGACCATCAACTCATTAAGACGAACTTTACGCTGCATCTGCACCCGGGTCGGCTGTCGCACTGCACCGAAGACAGTCGCGGGTTGCCGGCTCTTGCGATCGGCAACGCGAACGCTTACCTGTGGGTTCTTCAGATACTTCGAATACGCTTTAATGATGTCCTTTTGAATTTCCTTGTCCGTGCGGCATTTCGCGGGGATTGGGGCATCGAGAAAGGGCAAGGAGCTGATGTTGCCGTCGCTATCAACCTCAACAAGTGCGTTCAAGTCAGACTGGCCAAAAACTCTGACGTCGAGCGTGTCGCCTGGGCCGAGCAAGTAGTTGCGAATGCCCTGGGTGTCGATTCCAGGGTCACTTGACGGCCTTGATGACTGGGAGCCGTCTCCCGAACTACTGGGTGGATCCTGAGGACGCACCAGGCCCGGCGCAATCAAACTGAACACAATAGCGGTTAAAAGCAGATGTTTCTTCATGACTAACAAACCCTCTGTATGCGAACTGCGGTAATAGACCTCTCAAAGATGTTCTGGCGCAGGGGATCGATGCCCCGGCGTTCAGAATTAGCCCTTTCAGCCCCGGATCCGCGTAGGTTCCTTGGATGACGTGTTGAGACTGTCACCGGAATTCTTTGAACCCGACTTCCTGCTGGACCTGCCCACAGTTCCTGGTACAGCAAAGCCCGTAAAAAGCAGGTTGCAATGATTGCATAAAAGGTAGTGGATGCCAACCAACCGGAACAGCAACGGAGTGGGTTTATATCCCTTACGGATGCGGGAGCTTCTACACTTTGGACACCGTTGAGAAATCATTCTAAGACTTACCCTCCATCAAAGTTTCCCGTCTTCTTTTGCGGGTTCCGCTTTACCGTTCTTTTGCGATCTCAGGCGCCCGTAAAGCAGTTCAATCTCTCGCCCGATTCGTTCCATGCTCGCCGCGCGAATGTCTTCCTTCATCGCGCCCCGACTTACATAAAACAATGCATCTTTGTAACGGTCAATCGCCCGCCGGTAATGTCCTTTGAACGCCGAGCGCTCAGCCAGCTCCACCCAATGGGCCACCTTCACAGAAGCTATGAATTCCTGAATGGCGACGCTCGATTCCTGCAGATCAGTTTCATTCGGATAAAACTGCAAGGCGGACTCCAAACAGTGGAGCGCGCGGTTTGCCGCTTCAATTCTCTCCGAGGTACGCGCGCGCTGTTGCGCTTCAAACGTCAGCGACCTTGACGAGTCGCGTGCCCAGGTCAAAAGGTGGTGCTTTTGTAAGCCGCGAACTCGCTCCTGTGCGGCACGGATCGAGTTTCGTTTATCTGAAGACAGAGTATTCGACCGCAGCGCTTCATCAGCACTTACCAGATAATCCTGGCAGAGATGAAAAACTTCAAAATGCGGTTCGGGATTTAACCCCGAATCGGCCTCCTGTGATTGTTTCTGAATGCCTCGCCAGGCTGCTGACAGCAGCGAACCGGACTGCGTTTTAACCGTCGGACGTTTATGCTCGCCGCTGGTTCGCGCCGATTCATGACCTTGTTCAAGCAAGTAGCGTGTCCAGGCGCGACGCATGACAACTTCTCGCGCGGAAAGCGCCACCAGCAGTACCACAATTGCCGCCAGGCCCGCGGGAATCCAGGGCGCTTCGTCACCACCGCTTACCAGGGTCCACCATAATCCAAAGAACAGCGAGATCGCGGCCACGAAAGCGGCCACCAGATAACCCAGGCTGGACGGCATGCGCGCACGCGAAGGCGGGCGGCGCGCAGCGCCACTTGAACTGCGCACCTGCGAACGCGCAGCTCTCGGGAAAAAATCGTCCGCTGAGTTATGACCCACTATATGATTCTCAGAAGATATCAGCTGCGACACTCGATTGCGCGGCTGATGCTGCCCGACCGGGGAGCTGTTAGTTTAATTGTTTTCTTAAAGGAAAGACACTCAATACTCGGCTTTTTGCTATTGTGCTGTCAATAATTTAGGGCATCAACTTTCCCGCTCAGGCGGGAAACAAATACAAAAGGAAAAGTAGCATGGACAAAGAGCTGGCAAACCGGGTTTTGCTCCTGACAGGCGCCACCTCCGGCATCGGAAAGGCGACCGCCCTGCGCTTTGCGCAAGCCGGGGCCAACGTTGTCGCCGTCGGCCGGGACAGTGATTCGCTGAAGCAACTTCAAGCGACGATAGGCGAGACCAACTGCCTTACGATCGCGGCGGACGTTTCGGATGAAACTGAAATTGACGGAATGGTGACGTCGGCTGTCGAGCGATTTGGCGGAATTGATGTGTTGGTTAACGCCGCCGGTCATATCTCTTCCGGTACGATTGAAAACACTCCGCTGGCGGCGTGGGACGCGATGATGGGAATCAATCTGCGCGCTCCGTTTTTGTTGATGCAGCGAGCCGCTCCCAGTCTGATCGAGCGGCGCGGGAATGTAGTGAATGTTTCGAGCGTGACCGGGTTGCGCGCGTTTCCGGGTGTGCTGGCTTACTGCGTTTCGAAGGCAGGTCTCGATCAGTTAACTCGCTGTGCCGCGCTTGAGCTGGCCGCTCAGGGAGTGCGCGTGAACGCAGTTAATCCGGGTGTAGTCGTTACTGAAATCCATAAGCGCGGTGGCATGAGCGAAGAGCAGTACGACGCCTTTCTCGAACACTCGAAGACTACGCATCCGCTCGGCCGGGTGGGACAGGCGACCGAAGTAGCCGAACTAATCTATTTCCTGGCTTCTGATCGGGCCTCGTGGATCACCGGCGCGACTTATTCGATCGACGGCGGACGCTCGCAAACGTGTGCTCGCTAGCAATAAACGAGCGGCTGGCTTGCAGTAAAAAAGTTCGCTCTTCAATCCTTCTCTGTATATACTCAGCGCGCCAGACAATCCCACAAGGACGTTAGCCCGCGCCGGTCAGGTTTTTTTGCTGCTTCGGATTGAATCAAAACCGATGATAAATGATCCTCGAGGTTCGAACGCATTTGTGGCTCGTTCTCCGATCAAGCCATCGGGCACAGCTACCGCGCTCAAGATTATCGCCGCCGTGTTCGCCGCCATGCTTGCACTGCTGCTCGGCCTGATAGTGCTCGTGCTCATAGGAGTAGAAACGGGACCGGTCGCGTTTTTAATCGGTATGATCTCGGCGACGCTCCCGGTGCCGTTTTATCTGATGCTGGTTCTTTGGATTGACCGCTACGAAGCGGAACCCGTTTGGATGCTGGCCACTGCGTTCTTTTGGGGCGCGCTGGTAGCTGTGTTCTTTGCCTTCCTTATCAACACCGTCAGTGGCGTGGCGGTCTCAATCATGACGAACAGCATGAGAGCCGGGCGCACCTTTGGCGCGGTGATTTCAGCACCGATTGTGGAGGAAAGCGCAAAGGCTTTAATCCTGCTGATCTTCTTCTTCTGGAAAAAGGATGAATTTGACGGCGTGATCGACGGCATAGTGTACGCCGCGATGGCTGGTCTCGGTTTTGCCATGACCGAGAACATTCAATACTACGGTCGCGCGGTAATGGAAGGCGGAGGTAACTCGCTGACGCTCGTGTTCATTTTACGTGGAGCACTCGCCCCGTTTTCTCATCCGATGTTCACCAGCTTCACCGGGATCGGGCTGGGCCTGGCGCGACAGTCACGCAGCACAGCAGTCAAGTTTATCGCCCCGCCGATGGGCCTGCTGGCCGCAATTTCCATGCATAGCATTTGGAATGGTTCGGGAGTTTTATTCGGCGGCGGTGCGTTTATTCTCACCTACATACTAATCATGATTCCCGCGTTCTTCATCCTGTTAGTCGTTATCGCGCTCGCGCTGAGACGTGAAGGCCACGTCGTACGTGAATATTTAGTCGCTGATTATCAGGGCGGACTACTTACACCCGAAGAATACAAACGCCTCTGCAGCATTAGCGGCCGGATGGGGTCGTCGTTCAGTGCGTTGACACGCGGGGGCTACGGTCACTGGCGAACTGCGCGTCAACTGAACCAGACCGCCAGCGAGCTTGCGTTTCATCGGAGTCGCGTGGCCCGCGGCA
>JBKPNP010001007.1:0-4457 GCA_046732775.1 Acidobacteriota bacterium | reverse complement strand
CACGACCGAGGAAATCAAGATACTGCTGGCGCACGAAGTATTCTGCCGTGTCGAGCGGATTCACCAGCGCAGAGTTTGTGGCTACCGCTCCGAACGCAGCGTCAGTTGACTGTGCGTTCTGAGTGAAGCTGCGCTCTGCGGGGGAGAAGGTGTAGTTAGCACGCGAAGGCGTCACGGTATAGAAGCCGCTGGCTTCGACATTTTCGAAACGGTAGAAGCCGTCAGCATCCGTGATGAACTTGCGGTTCTGCGTGCCGCTTAACCTGACCACCGCACCGGCGACCGGAGCTCCGTTGTTGTCAGTGATACGACCACTGATAACGCCGGGCGATGCCGTGGGCGAGAGCGAACTGAAAGTCCAGGGCGAGAAGTTCAGAACTGCATTGTTCTCGACCCAGTTGTTGGTGGTTGGATCGGCTGCTGACGCCGGATAAGGCGCCCAACCAGTGCCGTTGAAGCGACGGAGATTCAACTGGGCCTCGACGTTGCCATTTAACTCACTATCGAGATAGTGCAAACGCAAAGTGGCTTTGATACCACTGCCGCCAGTTGGCGTGATCGTGTAAGTGCGTTGCACGGCGGAAGCGAAACCAACCGGCGCCGACTTCACGAGGTTCACGGTGATGTCGGTGGGCGCAGTGCCCAGCGTCACCGTGATTTGGTTATTCGGGTTACCAAACGTCTCTGTATTTGCACAGGGACCAGCCGGGCACGCGCCGACCGTGAAGGCCACGTGTTTGACGCTGCCGATGACGTCGAACGTACCTGACGAAGTACCTGCAGCCGGCTGTGTCAGCGTCTTGGTTGCGGCCACGGTAATGTTACTGCCAACCAGCGCCAGATTGGCGTTAACAGTGTTGTCGTTGTTCATCGCCAGTCCGCTGGCATTACCGACACTGAGATTATTGAACGTTGTCGCCGCTGTGCCGCCAATCGCCTGACCGGCGCCACCGTCGAACGCCACATCTCCGGTGCTCGGTGAGAACACGCCGCCATTGTTGGTCCAGTTGCCGCCAACAGTGATTGATAGAGACGCACCGGCGGCAAAGGTTCCCTGCGTTATTTGCAGATTACCGTTGACATCCATCGTGGCCGGACCACCGGTTACGGTGGTCGGATTATTAAACGTCACGTTGTTGTACTGGAGGAACGCGCTTGGCAGAGTTTGGGCCGCGCTGCCGTTGTACTCGATCGTGCTGCCGGTGATCGTGTAGGTGCTTGCGCCCGGCGTGAACACGCCGGCAATCTTGATAATGTTAACCGGATCGAGCGTACGCGCGACTGCGCCGGTGCTGGTCAGGTTGTTGTAAGTGAAGCCGGGGATTGTTTGTGCCCCCGCGCCATTGAAGTTGATGGTGCTGCCGGTGATGGTGTGACCGGTGGCCGAGCCTGGTGTGAACGTTCCGGCGATGCCGATGGTGCCCGTCGACGCCAGCGTCTTATTGAAGTTGCTGAAGGTCAGGTTGCCATAATTCGCGGCCAGCACCGTCGCTTGTCCGTTGCTTCCCTGGTTATAGATGACCGTCCCGGTAGGACTACTCGTCAGTGAGCCGGCGCCGAAAGAAACTGCACCATTGAGAGTGAGTGTATTGGTGCCAACACCCAGGGCTCCGGCATTCAAGCTTAGCCCATTCAGGACCGTCACGTTGCCGCCGAGGTTGGCCCCCGCCGCGTTGCTAAGCGTCAGGCCGTTGAAGAACGCAAACGCCGGAATCGTCTGCAGCGCCGCGCCATTAAAGACCACTGTGTTCGTCGGGTTCGCTGTCCAGGTGTTGCCGGTAACGCTCGGGTTGAATACGCCCGCGATACCAACGTTGCCGTTGCCGAGCGTAATTGCCACTGCACGGTTCCCGCTGATCGTCAGGTTGTTGTAATTGAACGCGGGAATCGTCTGTGCAGCAGTGCCATTGAAATCAAACGTGTTTCCCGTAAATGAATAAACGACTCCCGTAGCGCTGGGATTGAACGTGCCGGCTACACCGATGATGCCGGAAGCCAGCGTCACCGTTGCGCCACCGCGCGCACCGCTGATCGTCAGGTTGTTGTAGTTGAAGGCGGCGACGGGTTGCGCCCCGGTACCGTTGAAGTCGAAGGTGCTGCCGGTGATGGTGTGACCAGTCGTGACACCGTTGGGGTTGAAGGTTCCGGCAACGCCAATCGTGCCAGTCGAGGGTAACAGTTTGGTAAACGCACTAAAGGTCAGGTTGCCATAGTTGAAGGCGCGCACATCCTGACCGGCACTGCCCTGGTTGTAATTCACCGTTCCCGTAGCGCTGCTCGTAAGGCTGCCGCCAACGACGGTCGTGCCATTGTTAATAACCAGTGACTGAGTGCCAACCTGGAGTTGACCTGCCGTCAGAGTCAGGAGGCCGTTCACAGTAGTGGTGCCGGCTCCTAACGCTACGTTGCTGCCATTATTGATCTTCAGTTTGCCGTAAGTAGTAACACTGGCCGTCTGTGCGGCGGCGCCAATGTATTCCACCGTCAAATTGGTCAGCGTCCTGTTGGTCATCGCATATTGACCAAAGAAAGAATCCGCGCCGGTGCGTCTCACTTGAGCGGTTCCGGTTCCGGTCAGGGTACCGGTGCCGCTGATGACCGCAGCAGCGACAGGCGCAAACACTGCGTTGGCGCCGTTGATGTTGAGATTACCGTTGACGGCGAAGTTGTTGTTGATTGTGAGCGGTTGGGTGACGTTGGAGTCCGTCAGATTATTGAACGTAATGCTGGCTGTATTTGTGATGCTTTGAGCGCCTGAGCCGTTAAAGTTGAACGTACTCGAGCCCCGATTGAAACTGCTCACGGGCGATGTCCCACCGGCGGTATAAGAGAAATTCCCGGCGAGATTTACAGTGCCCGTATCGCCGTTGAAGGTAGACCCAACTATGCCGTTGCCACTCGGACTGATCGTCAAGTTGCCGGTGATATTCGTCGTACTGCTGCTGCAATTGTAGGTCCCGCCCTGTATTACGACGTCGGTCGGGGCGAAAACGCTTCCGGCGCTGTTGTTCCAAACACCGTTGCCGCCGATCAGAATACTGCCGCCAATCGTCATATTGGTGCCCTGGACCGTGACTATATAAGTGGTCGAAATGCTGGTCCCACCGTTGGTCGCCGTATTGCCGGTAAAGGTGACGCTCGGATTGGTCCCATTCAGCGTCAAGCCCCCACCACCCACTGAGATGGCCCCGCCCGTGTCCTGGGACGAGTTGTTGTTGAAAGCCGTCGTGGCGACGGTAGTTGGCAGAGACTCCACAATAATGGCGCCGCCATCACCAGTTCCCGTTATCTGATTATTCGAGAAAGTCGACGTAGAAATATTAGCCACGCCGGAGCCAATCCCGCCTTGGTTCACGGGAAACGCAATGATCACTAAATCGGCGCCGCCACCGCCGAGGCCGGCAGCAACATTTCGGTTGAAGGTGGTACCAGTAACGGTGAGGTCGGCCCCGACCGATCCAGGGTTTATGGGCGCCGAGGGTGTAAACATCAGACCGGCGCCACTACCTGCCTGGGAATTTGCGTTGGTTGTACTGGTTCTGTTGGTATAGGCGGCTGGCGCGCTGGTACCGCCGATAGTGCAATTCGTTACGTTTAAGTCTCCGCCAGTGATTTGGATTCCACCGCCGCCGGCGTTTGCTGATCCGGTTACAGTTTCCTGGTTGTTAGCAAGGGTCACATTAGTCAGGTTCGTAGTATTGTCTTTCTCGCCGCCGATGATGCCGGCTCCTCCTAACGCCGTGCCTCCGCCCGCTGCCGTCCCATCGCGCCCTCCCACAATGGTGAGGTTTGAGAAGTTGTAAGTCAGGCCTACCAGGAAAGTTTCGTTCAGACACATTACGCGATCGCCGTCGCTGGCGGGGCCTGTGCCCGTCTGAACAATGACGGCACCGGCCCCGAGCCCGACGATATTTGTGCTCCGGTTAATTCCGAGGTCGCCATTCTCTGGGTTCTGACAGCCGTTGGCGCCGGATCCATTAATACTTAGTGTGTATACGTTGGTGGGCGTATCCGGCAGATTGATGGTCGTAGGCGAATTGGCAAGGACATTCGAGAAGAGGACTGCGCCGCGCAAACTACAGTCGTTCAGTGCGGCGGTGCAGGCGGCCGCACCCACGCCCGCAGTTGTCACAGCTGGATCGTCGAAGCGATCTACCGTCACAGTGGTGGCTGCCAAAGGCACCAATACGATACCGGCAGTTGACTCTTGTAATACTGCCATATTTCGCTCGCCATTAAGCTTGACAGGCAGTTGCAGGACGGCGGCCGGGGTTGTCGCGGATTGGAGACTCAATTGAGCGATATCACCTGACATCTGTACGCCTGTAGCTTGCGAAAGAGCTCTAACATCACTTTGCGTGTCAATCTGCCTGACGAGTTTCAACTCGCTTTGCTCGGCAGCAATCACAACTTCTTCGGTCTCGCGCGAGTACATGTTTGTGGTGGTCAGCAGAGAC
>JBKPNP010001006.1:0-5462 GCA_046732775.1 Acidobacteriota bacterium | reverse complement strand
CCGATCAACCATGGGCAACGTCGCTGGTGGTACGTCTCAGTGCGGATATGAATGACTTGGGTGACGTGCTTTTGCGTGTGAGTTATCGTGGTGCCGTCAGCAATCGCGTGCGTTTGGCGATGGGCCACGTCGGCGGAGGTTTGCCGGACGATCCGGGCGCCTTGCCCACGCCGGGTTCGCCCGTCCCTATCATACCTTCGGCGACGGCAGGCGATCTCAGCGTTGCTGAGGTGCAGACAATTATCAGTCAGGCTGTGTCTGCCGCCGCTTCGCTCGGTCGCGCGGTGACTGTCGCCGTCACGGATCGCGAGGGCAACGTGCTCGGCGTGTTCGTCATGAACGGCGCGCCGGCTACCACCACGATTCGCAGCGTGGGAGCGAACGGTCATGGCTTGGAAGGAACTATCGTTCCCGCGTCATTAGCGGCGATTTCGAAAGCTGGAACCGCGGCGCTCTTCAGTACGAGCGGCAACGCCTTCACGACCCGCACTGCCGGCTTCATTATTCAGGAACACTTTCCGCCCGGAATTCATTTTCGCGCCGGCGGCCCGCTGTACGGCGTGCAGTTTTCGTCGCTGCCCTGTTCCGATATTAAGAAACCTGCGTTGCCACTGGGATTGTCCGGCGACCCGGGCGGGTTGCCGATTTACCGGAACGGCGTGGCCATTGGCGGCGTGGGTATTGAAGGCGACGGTCTTTACACCGTCGATCGCGACCCGACAGATTTCGATCAACCGCATGAAGAGGTTATCGCCGCAGCAGCAGTACGCGGCTTTGAAGCGCCAACGTTAATTCGCGCGGACAACATTCTGGTTGACGGAATTCGACTTCCCTATGCGAACGTCTCGAGTCCTCCTTCGCCGGCGACAATCGCTTTCGGTAGTTTGCCGGGAATCGTGCCCGTAGCTTTTCCAATTCGCGCGGCGCAATCGTCTGCCTTCGTTCCCGCAAACGTAGGCGGGATTAGCGGCGAAGTTGATACACGCTTCTTTCCATTCATCGCGGGAGCCGGTCCCTCATCGCTGACTGCAGCCGAAGTGGAAACGATAATTGCGCATGCGGCGCAACAAGCAAATATCACCCGCGCCGCCATTCGCCAACCGCTCGGCAGTAATGCCCGCGTCTCAATTGCGGTGGTAGATGCGTCGGGCAAAGTTTTGGGAGTCTTTCGTCAACTCGATGCGCCGGTGTTCGGCTTTGATGTGTCGGTACAAAAGGCACGAACGGCGGCGTTCTACTCGAACGCGAGCGCGGCAGGCTTGTTGAATGGCGCGGGCTTCAATAACTACGTCGCGCGTGCCGCGGCGGATGGGTTGAAACTCGATGGCTCGGTTGCGTTCACGGATCGTGCCGGTGGATTTTTGCACCGTCCGTTTTTTCCCGATGGAATCGACGACACAGCGGCCGGTCCGTTCAGCACGGCGCTCAGTGAATGGAGCCCCTTCAATGTTGGTCTCCAATTGGATTTGATTCAGGCGAACTTGCTGGCTGCGATCGGCGGCGCGCACGTAGCCTGCACGACGATTCCGAATCTACCGAACGGCATACAGATTTTTCCCGGCAGTGTGCCGCTCTACAAGAACGGAGTCCTCGTCGGAGCAATCGGTATCAGTGGTGACGGCGTTGATCAGGACGACTTGATCAGTGCGGGCGGTGGAAACGGTTTTTCGCCGGCGCCGGCGATTCGTTCAGATCAGGTTTTTGTGCGCGGTGTGAGACTGCCGTTCCTGAAGTTTCCGCGCAGCCCGAACTTGTGATTGGAGCGCGCGAATAATGTCCGACAAGCTTTAGCTTGTCGTTAAGCGACAAACTAAAGTTCGTCGGACATGCTTGCGGGCGGGACGCCCGCGGTCCGATTTAAAAAAGTATGCGTTTCGTCTGTCTCATCTTGATCGCGCTGTGCGTCTGCGTGCAGGGTCAAACAACATCTGCGCCTGTGACCGCCGGCACAGTCCTACGCCTGCGCGTTCGCGTTAAAGTAGGCAATGCGACGCGCGGCCTTGCGCGTAAGCGTTTCTACCTCGCTCAAGGCTCACTCGCCCAAAACAAACCGATGGTTGAAGAGATCGAGCGGAGGTCTCTCATTTCCCGCGAGTGTTTCCACCGCACGGCAGGCGCCAGCGAAGGCTTGATCAAGTGGCTGGCGGAAAGCGATTGCGAAACAGTTTATTGTCGTGAGGTCGAAGCAGATGACGTTGCCGCAGTTCCGGAATTTGTAGCGGCCGTGGCTGCAGGGGAAAAGCAGTTTGGCAGCGCCGAGCTCGCGCGCAAGTGGCTGACCGTCAATCTTTCCGACTCGCTACGCACCGGGTTCTACGAAAATCGCCAAAACTATTTGCGCGCCAGTCTCCAACAAGCTGAAGCAAGCTCGAGAGCGAAAGTGCTTTCCGTAATGACCGACCGAAACGGAACGGCTTACTTCACCGATCTCCAACCTGGCGTTTACACGCTCTCCAGCATTCTGCCAAGCGAAATCGGAAACATGAACGTTACCTGGAATTGTGAGGTCCACGTGAAGGCCAACGAACGCGGTTTTGAAAAGCCCTATCTACTTTCGAACCGGAACGAGAAAAACGTGAAATGCGTCGCGGTAGAAAAGCCGCTGCCGGTTTGTGAGTCAGCAACTAAATGAATTGGGAACCCCCTGTTCGACGTGATCGTCTGTGTGCCGTTGCGCTTGCGATCGTGCTCGTGTCTTCGGCGCTGGTCGCAGCACAGAAGCGACGCGTAAGAAGACCAGATGCGCGGCGGGTCATATCTACAGCGCGCATTGATTATTCGCAGTTCTCCCATTCCACACCCAAACATCAGGCAGCCTGCAACACTTGCCACAAGGCGCCCACGGAAAACTGGCGGAAGGTACGAACCTTTCCCGACATCGCCGATTACCCGGGCCACGATGCCTGCGTAAGTTGTCACCGGCCGCAATTCTTTCGCAGCGCGAAGCCGGTAATCTGTTCGGTCTGCCATTCCAAAGTTTCGCCACGCGACGATGTGCGTTTCCCATTTAGCAAAGCGAATGCGCCGCGGCAGTTTGTGATTGAGTTTCCGCACGACAAACATCAGGACGTCATCGCGCGAGTGTTCAGACAATTTGCGAGCGCGCGTTTCCTACGCACGTCATTCACGACAGCGATTGACGACAAGACGAAGCACTACAACAACTGCGAAATCTGCCACGCGCCACGCACCAGTGCACCGGCGCCGCCTCACGGTGGTTGGCCCGATTCATTCACCCCCGAACTAACTTTCTTCAAGACTTCTCCCAGGGATCACGCGTCCTGTTTCAACTGTCACTGGAAGTCGCAGGAACCGGTTAGCGCAAACTGCGTCGGCTGTCACAAGCCTGCAGGCAAACCGTTCCTCCCGGTCGATACTCCAGTGCGCATCTCGATGAAATTCCGCCACACGCGTGAGCAGCATCTAGCGGAGTGCACCACTTGCCATATCAACATTACGAAGTCGTCAACGCTGCGTGGGCTCGCGCCTGACGTGCCGATTACAGCTTGCACCGAATGCCACAACAAAGATGGCTTGCGTCTGGACGTGAGTAAGGAATTGGAAGCGATCGACAAGAACAAGGACTTCGTTTGCAGTTACTGCCACACATCCGACGTCGGCAGGCGCGATCCGCCGTCGAGTCACTACCTGATCGCGGGTCGTGAAGCGATTAAGCGCAAGGACGTGAAGTGAGAAAAGCGCTGACATTATCTCTGTGCATGGTCTGTGTTCTCTGTGTCTCCGTGGTGGAAACAACGTCAATAACCACAGAGACACAGAGAACACAGAGCACGCGCAGAGGTTTTTTTATCACCTCCATGCAGGGCCCAACGCTCGACTACTCAACCTTCCGTCACAACAGCAATCGCCACTCGACCATCGCCTGCGCCTCATGTCATCAACGCAACGACAACTCTGCAACGCCGCGTTTTCCCGGACACAAGGCCTGCACCGAATGTCACCTGGCGCAGTTTGTGACACCGAACGGCTCGATGTGCTCGCTTTGCCATTCAGATGTGAACAGCGCAAATCCGCCATTGAAAAGCTTTCCCGCTAAGTTCAACGAGAGTTTCAATGTGAAGTTCGATCATGCGCAGCACATGAACGGCGCTGCGCGGCCGGCTAGCGGTTGCAACGCCTGCCATACCAGAACCAGCCGTGCGGCGGCGCTGAGTATTCCGGCAGGAATCTCAGCTCACAATCAGTGCTACAGCTGTCACACGCCGGGCAGCAAATCGCAAAGCGGAAGCGAGATTGCCTCGTGCGGAATCTGTCACGATCAGAAGCCATTTGCGCGCACGACCACCAACGCGCGAGCGTTTCGCTACGCATTCAGTCATGCGAAGCACGGCAGCGGGCAGCGATTGACGTGTGCGGAGTGTCATACCGTTACGGGTGGGCTGCCGCAGTCGCGCCAGGTCAGTTCGCCGGCGCCGGCCGAACATTTTGTAACGACGCGTGGCAAATCCTGCGCGAGTTGTCACAACGGCAATCGTGCTTTTGGAGGCGACTTGGCGTTTAAAGATTGCCGCCGGTGTCATGCGTCAGCGACCTTCCAGATGCCGCGATAGGAGGGAGAGCGCGAAGGCACTAGGCAGAAAGCACTAAGCAGACGCTGGGAGCGCAGGCTTCTTGCCTGCTGCGTACGTGGTCACGAACGTTGAGGCGGGCAGATAGTGCTTTCAGTGTGCTTGCGTGGTCACTAACGTTGAGGCAGACAAGATGTCCGCGCTCCAGCAGCGGCTTAGTACTTTCTGGGTGGTTGCGTGGTCACGAACGTTGAGGCAGGCAGGACGCCTGCGCTCCCAGCCTAAGCATTTCTGCTTTCTGCCAAGTGCCTTTTGCTTATTGCTTACTGCCCACTGCCCACTGCTCACACTGGCTTATGGCAAACGAGGCAATCGTTCGAGCCGGGAATCTTGCCCTTCAGCGCCGGACGCGCGGCAATCGCTTTGTCGTGGCAAACGTTGCAGTTAGTGTGATAGGCAACTTCGTTGGTTAGCTTCGTCGGTGTAGTTTTGTTTGGGTAGGTGACGGACGGAATTGTGGCGCTATCGTCGCCCGCTTGGAGATGACACGTCCGGCAACTCTTCACCGGCTTCGCATCAGCGGCCTCTAACAATTTCGCGGTCAGTACGACATCTCTTTCCGATGTCTTGAGCGGCGCTGTCAACGCGCTCGCCGGCTGGTCCGTGTGATGACACTCCACGCAAGCGATCACTGACTTGCCGTCGACGCTGTACATCTTCGTCGCATGGTTCTCATGATTGAAGGGGGCCTCGCCATACTTGTCTGACTGGCTGTCTTTGCCGAGCGCAACTTGCTTTGGCTGCGTCTTGCTCTCCTTCGGAATATCCTGAACGCGACCCACCACCACAACGATAGACATACAAGCGAGCGTCGCGATCACGAATAATAGTTTTCTCATCGAGTAACCTCTACAGCGAGTCCGGCAAATTGGA
>JBKPNP010001005.1:0-6141 GCA_046732775.1 Acidobacteriota bacterium | reverse complement strand
AGGCTCAAGACACTCCCGCTGATAACTGGTCGCAGTTTCGTGGCAACGCCCAGCTCACGGGCGTCTCGCTGTCGAATGTTCCGGGTTCACTGAAGCAGCTCTGGACGTATGACGCGGGGGACTCGATTGAATCGTCTGCAGCGGTTGTCGGTCGCACCGTCTTTGTCGGTAGTCAGAAGGGTGAACTCGCCGCCCTGAGCCTCGACAACGGCAACGTGTATTGGAAATTCAACACTGGTTCACCCATCGGCGAGTCGTCTCCTGCGTTTGCGAACGGCGCTGTCTACATCGGCGATCTCGGCGGCTGGCTGAATGCGCTCAATGCTTCGGACGGGAAGAAATACTGGGCCTTCAAAACCGGGAGCGAAATCAAATCGTCTCCCGTCGTCGTTGGCGACCGGCTATTGATCGGTTCTTACGATCAATACCTTTATTGCCTATCGACGCGGAATGGCGCGGTTCTATGGAAGTTCAAAACCGGTGGGCCGGTTCACTCAACTCCCGGCGTGGCTGGTGGGATTGCTTACGTGGCGGGCTGCGATGAAGTGTTTCATGCGATTCGTATTTCTGATGGCAAAGAAGTTTTTAACATCTCTTCCGGCGCATACACGGGAGCCTCTCCGGCGTTGCGCAACGGCAACGCGTTTTACGGAACCTTTGACAACGAAGTGCTGATGGTCAGTCTCGAGAGTCGCAACATCGTCTGGCGTTACGAACATCCTGAACGAAAATTTCCTTTTTATTCATCGGCAGCGGTGCAGGGAGATCGCGTGATTGTCGGCGGGCGAGACAAGATGATTCATGGCTTGTCGACAGCGGGCAAAGAGCTCTGGACGTTTGCCACGCGCGCGCGCGTGGAGTCGTCTCCAGCGATTGCCGGCGGGCGTGTGTACGTGGGCTCCAACGACGGACGTCTTTATGTTTTGAATTTGAGCGACGGCTCGAAGATCTGGGAGTTTAACGCCGGCTCACCGCTATCGGCGTCACCAGCGATCGCTAACGGTCGCGTCGTGATTGGCGCTCAGGACGGAAGACTCTACTGCTTCGGTTGATCCCCTTCTTACTTCCAGAAGTATTTCGCGATCGTTGCCTCAGCTGGTTTCCGCGTCATCAGGGAAACGACGTACATCAGGATTGCTGAAATAATTACCATTGGCACAACCGGCATGAATCCGAACACGGCAGTGCCACCCGGCGTACGCGTGAGCACCTCAGTCCCCCCGAGCGACCAGACGACCGTTGCCGGACCAGGTGCAGGCGCCGGCACGAAGTGCTGGAATATCGCCACAGCGACAACAGCCACGGCCACCCAAACAGTCGTTGCCAACGCGCCCCACTTCGTACTTCCCCTCCAGAACAAGGCTGCGACCAGAAGCGGTGACAACGCTGCGTAACCTGAAAAAGCGTATTGAATCGCCAACTCGAAAATCGTTTCCGGAGCACGCAAAGCAATCGCGTAAGCGAACATCGTGATCAGGACAATAAAGATTCGCCCGGTCTGAACCTGCACGGTTTCGCCAAAACGCCGCTTGCCCCCATAAAAGGCGAACACGTCCTCCGTAAACATTGTCGACAGCGCGAGAATTTGTGAGTCACTCGCCATCACCGCAGCCATGATGCCTGCGCCGAGCAGACCGGCCAGCCACAGCGGTGCGTAACGCTGCAGCAATAACATGATGATGTCGTCACCGGCGGCCTGTTCTCTGAGCTCGTCTCGAGCTTCGGGCGCCATCGCCTTACCTTGGGTCGCCAGCACCCGTCGCGCTTCCTGCTTGGCTTTGACCTGGGGAATATCGGTGACGCGATTCGCCATCACACCCAGAAATACGCACGGCAGCCAGATCGCCAAAATACAAAGTGGATAGAAAATGACGGTCTTCTTAAACTGCACCATCTTGCGCGCCGTGAGGCAGAAAATCAGTATGTGCGGAAAGGCAATCGCGGACAGCGGAATAAAGGTGTAACTGAAGAAATAAAGCGGTGAGATACGCTCGCGCGTCAGCAAGGGCGCGAGGGCCGGAGAGGACGCCATCGCCTGTGCAGCGCTGCGAAAGCCTCCCATGCCGACGCCAATAACAATCAAGGCGACCGCGCCGAACAGTAAAAACAAAACGGTCTGAAATGTATTTACCCACGCGGTGCCGCGCATTCCGCCAAAGAAGACGTAACTCATCACCACCATGGCTACGATTGCGCCGCCGAACCAATACGGCACGACACCGCCGCTAATCACGTTCAGTGTAGTACCGCCGCCCATGATGCCGATGATGATGTACGGGACAAGCAATACGGCCTGCACTACAAAGATGGCTGTGCCGATGTGGCCGCACTCCCAACGGTCGCGAAACATCTGCACCGGTGTCATGAAGCCGTAACGCTTGCCGAGTGCCCAAACGCGTGTACCGATGAAAAAGAGTGATAGCGGAATCACGAGGCCTGAGGACGAGGCCATCAAGCCAAACGTCACAATCCCATTCGAGAACGCATGACCGGACGAGCCCAGGATCGCAAACGCCGTCATGTTGGTTCCAAAGAGCGAGAACAGGAAAACGAAAGGGCCGAGTGAGCGGCTCGCCAGGAAATAGTCTTCCGCTTCTTCTTTTCCCTTCGCTCGGCGAAACGCAAAGATGCCGATATAAAGGACGATCGCCAGATAAAGAAAAACAAAGATTGCTGGAATCACCGGGGCGTCTCCTCCTCCTGGCTGTCGCCTAGTGCTTCGCGTTCAAGATGTGACGGCCAGGCGAACTTCACCAGGAGCCATAACAAAACGGCGGCCGCCACGCAGTAGCAGGCCTGATAGAAAAGCCCGATCGGAACGAACCCGAAAACCAGCGGATGCGCGGTGCGCCAAAACCACAAATCCTGGTGCAGCGCGTACAGTGCGACTACAGCAACCATGAGCAGTATTCGTTTCATATCCTTTTAAGCGGCTGGCGAACTCTTGTCTGGCTGAATTGATGACAACCTGTGGGAGACCTGAAGTCTGGGCTGCCACCTTTTTGAATGTGGCGCGAATAGTATCGCAGCACAGACGAAAAACTAAGCTTTTTGTGATTCGGGTAGAGCTCTGCTAACGAACGGCGAACGCATAAACGCCGCTGCCCTCTGTTTAGTTTCGTTCCGACTGAATAATCGAGCAGAATCAGCCAAAAACGACAGATTTGCTGCCGCGAACCGGGGGAATTCCCCGATCACAGGACAAACGGCCGCCGATCAGGTTGTTTTTTGCAAAAAACCGCCAAAAATCGAGATTTTATCGAGACTTTGCCTTCTGACTGTGATATAGGATGCGTGAAAAGCTTTTCAATAAGTCTCTCGGAGGTATCACACTAGATTATGGCGACCAAAGCCGCGACAGGCAGAAAGCGCATGACGCAGTCGGAAGTTTTCAACCATTTTGCAGAAAAGACGGGCATGAAGCGCGGGCAAGTTAAGGAGTTCTTTGACGAACTTTACACACTGGCCTCCGCTGAAGTTAAGTCTAACGGCGAATTCGTACTCCCAGGCTTCGGCAAACTGGTCAAATCCGAACGGAAAGCCCGCGAGGGTCGGAACCCGGCGACCGGCGAAACGATTCAGATTCCCGCCAAGACGACGCTCAAGTTTCGCGTTGGTAAAGGCATGAAAGATTCGGTTTTACCTAAGAAATAATGTAAATCAGCTCTTCAAGTCCAACTTAAGGCGCCGCCCGTAAGTTCATTTTTGGTGAACACTGGCGGCGCTTACGTTTTTGCCGCTGAATCTGCAGCGATTATCACGTTTCCAGCAGTAATTTCCGGCTGTCTGAGCGGATCACAGCTGGGAACCCTCCGCTTTGCTTCGTGACCGGCCGGTCATCAAATTCGCTCCTATCGGGTGCCGGATTGGCACTGGCCGTGGCCCTGTAGTTCCGCCTTTGCGCAGCCCCTGGATACAAGGATTGTTTCGCGTTAAAAATTTTTCTGGCGTTCTTTTGCCTCCTTCGCTATAATCCGACGTTTCGCTAATCCCCTAAATGACGGCTAGTAGATACGGCGCATTTTTCAGGGACTGAAATCGTTCCCAAATGCAACGGATCTGCATCCTCAGGCTGAACTGAGGCATCTAAGATTGTGCAATAAAATTGACCGCAATTGCGGTGTTGGAGGATAAAAGTAACCGTGACTTTTGATAGACATTTACCGCTTGACGAACGAATTTTAAGGATCGATCACATACAGGCCAGACGTTACTCGAAACTGGGTGGAGTTGCGCGAGACATTGCTACTCAGGGTATTTTGCGTCACCTGCGTGCCTGTGATCGAATGGACGTAAATCCCGATACTTCAGCTGTGAGAGAGATCATCGACGACGCATTGAACGGCCGTCGCGTGTTCGCGGAGACACACGACCAAATTCAGGCAGCCTAAAAAGCGTCTTAACTTTTCGCAAAAGAGATCGTCCATTCGTGGCGATCTCTTAATTTTTTGTCCAACAGTTTGTCTGGTTGACCGTAGTACGCTTCAGCGTGCTAACATCGCGCCTTCCAGGCATGTGCCCCTGTAGCTCAGCGGATAGAGCATCTGCCTTGTTGGAGCCTTGATGAGGAAGAAGTTTGGCAGAACTCATTAAGTGGACGGCCCCATATGCGGGGACGCCCTTAGAGCCTCTGGTACTCGGACTCGAGTAAAAATCCAGGAGGATTGGGTAATCCGCAGGAAACCTATCTCGACAATTGAGACGGGGATCCTCAGAGACTATACGGGCCGGGACTGTGATGTCCAAGATATAGTCCAGCCAGCAACCCCGTGAGAGCGGACGGTCAGGGAAAGCCTGATGCTGGATGCTAAGCAGAGGGCCGCAGGTTCGAGTCCTGCCGGGGGCATTATCTTCGTTTGAAATATGGCGGCATTAGTTCAGTTGGTTAGAACGCCTGATTGTGGTTCAGGAGGTCGTGGGTTCGAGCCCCACATGCCGCCCCAAGTCAACTCGATACGTCTCACATGAAGTAAGCCTGAGCACGTGTCTACCTCCACTACCTTATATAAAGAAGTCTACGGGTCGGGTGATCCGATCCTCTGCCTTCACGGGTTGGGCGCCAGCATGTTTAGTTGGCGAAACCTCATCGAACCTTTCTCCCGCCAGCACAAATTAATTCTGGTCGATTTCTCAGGCTCAGGAAAATCTGCCAAGCCCCGCGACGGACGCTACTCGATCGAAGACAAAGCCGACGACATCTACGGGCTTATTGTTGCGGAAAATCTGACGAACCTGACGTTGGTAGGAAACTCGCTGGGTGGAGCGGTGGCCTTACTCGTGGCGATCCGCCTAATCGAAGAACAACCTGAGCGCCTGTCGAAATTGATCTTGATTGATAGCGCCGGCGACAAGAAGTACGTGCCGAAACACTTGTGGCTTTTGCGGTCGCCACTTGGTTTGCCAATCATGTTTCTCGCGCCGAGCAAGCTTGTAACGCACGCGGTGCTGGGGACGTGTTATCACGACAAAGCCAAAGCCACGCGGGAGCAAGTCGAGGCGTACGCGGCGCCAATAGCGAGTAAAGGCGGACGCTTTGCGCTACTGCAAACGGCGCGAAAATGTATCCCTGCGAATGCTGACGAACTGATCGCTAAAGCTTCGTCCATCAACGTGCCGACGCTCATCATTTGGGGACGGCAAGACCGTGTGATCCCGTTAATCGTTGGTCAGTTACTGAACGAACTAATTCCGAACTCGACGCTCAAAATCATAGAAGAGTGCGGCCATATGCCACAGGAAGAAAAGCCTGAGGAAACGATCGCACTCATGAATGAATTTCTTGATGCGGAACCGGCCGGCGCGCGTCAGCGACGTGAACGGTCTAAAGCTTCGCTAAAACAGCCTTCCATCTGACCCATGCTTCGTCGCGCGCCTTTTTGTTTGCCTTGTAGGCTGTCAGAGTAGTGTCAAAGGTGGCTTTCGCGGTCTTGTCGGCTTCCGCGTCGCCTTTGGCCACAGGCGCCGCTGGCTCTGGTGCATCCCCTGCTCTCATAAAGCCGTGGCCGGCTCCCTCATAAGTCACAACATCGTAGGTCTTCTTGACTTCCTTCATCGCCTCAACGGTGGCCGGAACGGTCGCGTTGATGCGCGCATCGTTCCCGGCGTAAAACCCGTAAATCGGTGCCGAAATTTTCGCGAGGG
>JBKPNP010001004.1:0-2362 GCA_046732775.1 Acidobacteriota bacterium | reverse complement strand
TGCGCCACCGGCCACACAACAAGCTGAAGCTTGTCGGACATGCGCATCGGGCGCGCTGAACGTGTGGCCAAGTTCTTTGCGCGCCGCCAACGCGCGAACGATTTCAATGAGGACGAGGTCCAGACGTTTCACGTCTGGCTACCTTCTACTCGCCGCTACCTCGGCGTGATGGAGCACTCTCAGCCAGAGCGTTGGTTAGACATACGGGACAGAGACAATCAACTTCGCTCTTAACGTCATTCAGCGAAGGCAGATCGGCGCACCAGCACGAAGACGGCGACGATTCGCACTGCTGTGCGATGGCTCCGCAATCAAACTCCTGGCCGCAAGTTGAGCAGTTCTTTTCCGTCATGAAAAACTTCTTATCTCAATGTCCGCCGTGCATGCGTTGCATATCCATCTTTGCCGGCCGCAACCGCAGAAACACTTTCCAGGATACCGGTGACGAACCGTAAATCTGATCGAGCGCCGCGGGCTTGGAGTAAAACGTTACATCGCTCCCGAGCGCGACTGACACGTCCCGGCTGTTCAAAACCTCACGCGCGCCGCCGAATGTGTAAGCGCCGATGCGGAACGAAGGGTGATCATCGGCGATGCCAAGACGCGTACGGTCAATCGCACGCAGCAATTCATTCTTGTCGACCAATTCCAGACGCGTATAAAGAGAATTGCGTTCGCGGAAATTTACCGTGGATTCGAAAGTATAGCCATTCAAATTGTGCACTTCGCCATGTCCTGCCGTGTGGTTCCGTCCCCAGATAAAAGCCGTCGCCCAGTTTCCGCGATTCAGCGGCCGGTTGTATTGGAGCGAGGCTGTCGTGCGGCGGACATCAACATCGGGTTCCTGCGCTTCCGGGCTGCGGAGAAAGCCGTGACTGATCTGGGCCGTCCACTCACGGTTTGGCGAGAACGACAGTCGCGCCGAGCGCGAATTCCATTTGTGACTGTCAAAGTCGTAACGATTCTCATCGGGCTCGCGACCATTGAACACTGAGCCTTCCAGTTTCAACCAACGATAAGTGACGCCACTCGTGAGCACGCCGAAACTGATGTGAGTGGAGTCTTGCAGGTGGTGTGACAGCGTTGCTGACGGATTTTCCATGGCCGACATGCGGTGCATGAAGGCTACCGGACCCAGCGCCGGCTCGCCGGGATAACCGAAATATGTGAACCACGCGGCGCGCTCACCTAACGGGTGTGTGTATTGCGCGGACAACTCCATGAATAGATCGTGTGGATGTTGTCGATCGATTAAAGGCTGACCCTTGTAAGTCTCGCCCGTTTGAAATAACAACGGCGAGCCACCTGGCGGAAAAGTAAACGGCTCGAGACTCATCATGCCGCGCAGTTGCAGCGTACCTTTGCCAAGCTTGTGGTAGGCCATTGGCATGATCCAGTTCGCTGATTCAATTTTGGTGACGCCGCGTGGGCCCCCCTGCGCGTTGACGCCGGCAACGAGGTTGTAGTGCAACAGCAACAGCCAGCCCCCGGATTGTTTGTAGTGCATGAACATCGGCGTTGACGACGGCTGCCACGAGGTGCCCGAGGCCAGCGCTCCCATCGAAATCAAGTTTGTGTCGCTCGAACCGACGCGAATCGCCATGTCGTCACCCGACATTACAAGCAACGGCGCCATGCTGGTAGACATGTCCATCCCTGCGTGGCCTGGCTCTGCTTTTTCGGGTGCCGTGTCGGGAGCGGGCGAAGGTGCACGGTGGGGTTCGGAGTGGAGCGTCGGCGTGGGCGTGGGCGTGGGCGCAGGTGCCGTGCCCGGCGGCATCTGATGACCTTGATGTTGCGCAACGACGGCGCGCGGCTGCGATGAAAGAAAAACTAACGTGACCAATAACGGCAGCAGCGCCAACAGCTTTTGAAGCCTACTCATTTGAATGTAGATAAATGCCGGAGTGGACGTCCGGCTAAAACGCCACCGGACGTCCCTCCTGCTTAAGCCGCCTTACGACTTCGGTTTCTCCATATCATGCGCCTTCATGTCGCATGAATCACCGCTGCAGCAACAACAACCTTCGTGTTTCATTCCCTCCTTGTGTTCCTTGTGGTCCTTCATCGAGCAGGAACCACCCTTGCAACAACACGAGGCCATCGCGCAGCAGGATTCCGCTTTGGTCGCATCGCCCTGTGCAGCAGTTTGTGCAAACGCGATGCTTGAAACAGCCAAACCGATTCCAAGCACCAGACCCAGTGAAAATCCTTTAAGGTTTTTCATCGTATTCTCCTATCCAAATTGAAATGATTACGGTGCGCATCGGTAAACGCACTGATGCGCCATGAACACAGACTTTGCAGCCTGCAACGGGGAGTGACAGACAGACGTCTGCCTTCGAGTTTCTTAAATTAGAAA